>CAVIRY010000122.1:0-2749 GCA_963645255.1 bacterium | reverse complement strand
CCATAATAATACAAAGCAACCAAGTCATCATTTCCAAAATTACTCTTAGACATAAAATCATAAGCACTCATATTTGGAACATCAGCCTCAAAAATTTTCTCATCATAAAATCGCAACCAAGGCTTATCAATAGTTGCATACCCAGTTAAAGGTCCTTGTAATGTTCCATCCACCAAACCCTTCAAATATAAGTCGCGCTGATGAGGAAATTCATCCTCAGTACTAGCAATTTTTTTAGATAATTCAATTAAATCTTCTTTTGTCATAAATTACATTCCTTCATTAACAATAAATTAAAACAAGTACATTATACCATGTATATCAACAATATACAAAGAAAAATATTCTAAATAACCTCTATTTCATTCTTTTTATACTCAATAAAAGTCCTTACTAAAAGAACAATACTACCAATATCTAAAATAAGAAAGACTATACTTATCCAACCAAAACATCTAGAACAATAAGTACTTTTACTACTTTTTCTATCATTAATATTATTATCTTTAATTTCTATCATCCCATCATTCAATGGAATTTCTAAAGAAGAAAGTTCTAACTCCTCATCAAATGAATCAACATATAAAGTGATTTTCAATAAAACATTAGAAGCAGTTAAAAAATTACTTTTAATTGTCTTTCCATAACCATAAAACTGTTCATAATTAATATCTGCATTCTTAAAAAAATTAATTTTAAACCCAGTATCTTTAAAATCTATCTCATCAGTAATTATTGTAGAACTATTATTAAGTATCTTACCTTGACTATCCATTGTAACAATATTAGCCTTTAAAAAGTATTTAGAAGAATACCTAACATATTTATTAAAACTAACATCATAATCAAATTTAACTTTTATTTTATCTATCATATTAAAGTTATATTGTTTTTTCTCACTATCATTAAAATTAGTATTATTTTTTAAATATACTTTATATGAAACATTACTATTTTCTAATACTTCTACATTCTTAATCTTAAAACTAAAATAATTTATAAATATAAGTCCCGTAAAAACAACTATAAAAATACTTAACAAATAAATCTGTACTTTCTTATTTATTTTATATTGTCGCATCAGCAATAGCCCTTTCTAATAAAAAGAAATAATATTCCAAAAACTTCTTACATATTATTTACCTTTTCCCATTTCATTTGTATTTAACAAATTATTTTGCAATTCAGCAAACTCAAGTTTAGCCTGTTTTTGTAAGGCACTCAACTGTTTAGCCATTATTTCTAATTCTTTTTGCTCCAAAAATCTACGATACTTATTTTTTACTTCCATTCTAAACTTTTCTATCTTATCAAGAGCTAGTCTAAAAGTATCACCTGAATCATCATCACTTATCAGTAATTCTGTTAAAGTTTTAATTAATTTTTTATATTTTGTAGATACAAATTTACGCACTATAGGTTTTGCTAATTCAATATCTATAACATTAATATTAGTAATCTTTTGATCACAAATATTAAATCCATTTCTAGAAGAAGTCATCATAAATCCATCTAAATTACACAAACTTTCAAAATCCTTAAACTTCCATTTCTTTTTAACTACTTTTTTTCTACTAATAGAATACATAAAACTTCACCTACTTATTTAATAAATCAGGTCTTCTTTCAAGTGTCCTTTTCAAACTTTCTTGCTCTCTATACTCTTTTATCTTTTTATGATCTCCTGATAATAATACTTCAGGAACTTCCATACCATTATATATTCTTGGCTTTGTATATGTAGGATAATCAAGTAAATTATCATTAAATGAATCATTAATATGAGACTCTTCTGTAATAACACCTGGAATTAATCTCGCAATAGAATCAACTAAAACCATTGAAGCTATTTCACCACCAGTTAAAACATAATCACCTATACTAATTTCCAAATCACATATACTTCTAATTCTTTCATCAAAACCTTCATAATGACCAGAAATAATTATTAAATGTCTCTCTTTTGACAAATCATATGCTTGTTTTTGTTTATACAAAACTCCATCAGGAGTAAGCAAAATAACTTTTGATTTATCCGTTTTTAAAGTATTAACACAGTCAAATATTGGTTGACAAGTAAGTACCATTCCTGCTCCACCACCGTAAGGAGTATCATCAACTTTTTTATGAGGATCATCAGCATAATCTCTAAAGTTAACAATATTAATTTCAAGTTTTCCTAACTCTTGAGCTCTTTTAACAATAGACTCTTCAAATACATTCTCAAACATATTTGGAAACAATGTAAGAATATCAATTCTCATAAAAAACCTCCTTAAATTAATCTAATATATCTACATAAACACATTTATTATTCTTATCAATAGACTTTAACATAGGCGAATAAAATGGTATTAAATATTCTTTATCAAACATAACTCTAAGAATTTTATTGGTAGGAGACGCTAAAAACACTTCCAAAACATTCCCAATTCTTCCATCTTTATCAATAACTTTAAATTCAAGCAAATCTTCATCTAATACTTCTTCATTACTCAATTTTAACTTTTCCTTATCAAAATAAACTTTATTTCTAACTAAAAATAAAACCTCATTAATATCATTATAATCATTTAAAGTAACCATGTCAAAACTCTTATGTTTTCTATAACTTCTTATTACATAATCTTTATCATTAATAATCAAACTATTACCAACAACAAACACTTTGTCTTTAAATTGAAAATCACTAATTATTCTAATTTCTCCTTTAATACCATGGGTGCCTACTACCTTACCTACATAAACC
>CAVIRY010000121.1:0-6739 GCA_963645255.1 bacterium | reverse complement strand
AATTCTATTGAGTCCCTTTTTTGTTTAATAAAAAACTAAACGCACTTTCCTTATAAATAAAAAACTACTACTTTGTAGTAGCTTCTTTTACTAGCTTAACGTTTATTGCTTGGAAACCCTTACTTGTTTCTACTAATTTAAACTCTACTAGTTGGCCTTCAGATAACGTTTTGTAGCCATCTGCTTCTATTGCAGAATAATGTACGAATATATCTTCATCTTCTTTAAATTCAATAAATCCATATCCTTTTTCATTATTGAACCATTTTACGCGACCAATCATCACACTCATTACACCTCTCTTTTCTACCATCCTTGCTGGTGATTACATTTTAGCAAATAATTAATAACTAAAAGCATTTAGGACATAAATTGTATATTTATGGCACTGAATTGTAGTATTTCACTATTTTTTCGACAAAATTTGACATTTTTAAATTGTGAAATTACTTTATATAGACTAAATATTTATTCTAAATATTTAGTAGTATAATTAAGATGTGAGGTGCAAAATGAAGAAAAAGTTTTTAGATTCTTCAGTTAACTTTATTAAAAATTATAAAGATTTAACTGATGAAGATATAGAAAAGTTGAGATATGGACTTGAAGGAATATATCTAACTATCACAAAGCTTGTTGTGATTGCTATAGTTGCATTGGTGCTTGGCATTTTAAAAGAAGTTATTATTACTTTGCTACTATTTAATGCTATTCGTTATACTGGATTTGGCTTTCATGCTGAAAAAAGTATACAATGTTTATTTATTTCATTATTTCAATTTGTTATAATTCCCTATATTTTAATTAATGTTGTTATTCCAAAAAGTATTATTTTTATAATTTGTATTATGTGCGTTGTTAGTTATTTCTTTTTCGCACCAGCAGATACTATAAAAAGACCATTACCTAATATGAAAAAAAGAAAAATTAGAAAATGGTCTACTGTATTTATAGGTATTATTTATTCAATATTGTTATTTATATTTTCAGATACTTTTATAGCACCATTAATTTTGTCAGCACTGATAGTGGAAGCTATAATTATAAATCCATTACTTTATATGGCCTTTGGTCAACCATATAATAACTATAAGACCTACGTTCAGGCTTTAAATATGTAATATTTTTAGCATATATATTTTAACTAAGGAGGAACTTATTATGAAAAGTAAATTTGCGTATCTATTAACTGCTATCGCTATGATGGCTACTGGAGCTGCTAGTTTGGGATGTGCATGGATTATTATCGATGAGCCTAAAGCCATAAAAAGTCTTTGCGATTAAAAACTGCTGAAAAAGTAAGTAAAATTAAAAACTGATATTTAGAATTTATTTCTATTTATCAGTTTTTTAGTTTTTTTAAATAGTAAATATAGGCGAGACTACTGAAAAAGTATGTAAAGAGTATGGTGAATGATATCAGTAGTTTTTTGCTTGGAATTTTCTTGGTTTTTTATTTTCTTATTATTTACAGTCTTTTTTGCCACAGTAATTTGTTGAATATAATATTTATCTATTACCTCTTGTTTTTGACTTAGCCAAGATGAATTTTGACTAATCAATTTCGAAGCATAATATAGTCCATTTCCGTGTCCTTCTCCTTTTGTTGATACACCTTTTTTATTCCTTTCATCAAAGTTTTTAGCCTTTTTAAATGTATTAGAAAATACAAATGTAACATGATCTTTAATTTCATATATTTCTATTAAGACTTTTTTCTTTCTAGTTTCTTTAGCTGCTTCAATGGCATTGTCAAAATAGATTCCTATTAAATGACATAGCACCTTGACTTCTTTTTCAGATAAATCTGCCAATATTGAATGCAGTTCTATACTAATATTCGCGGTTAAATCAATCTTGTTCTTTTGTGCTATAGCCGATTTATAATACATTAGACCCTTTATACCACCTTTTGGCAAAGCCTTGAGTTGATGAACTACTTCCCCTTCAACATTGATACTGTCATCCAAGATTTCATCTATCTTGTCTTTTACTTTCTTCTCACTGGTTAAACACCTCAAAACTGCTAATTGATTTTTATATTCATGCCGATTTAATTGTTCTTTTTCTATCCAATCTTCAAAATTTTGTACATAACTAAACATACTTTCATATTTAGAATTTAATTGGTCATAATTGTTTTTACTTTTAATAAATAAAGTAGCTAATGCAAAGAATATTATCATAATAGCTATATTTACAAAATAACTGGTGCTTTGGCTGTTAGAACGCGTTATATTTTGTGCGATAGAACTTAGTCCAACAATTAATAAAATTATAAATGCCATATTAGAAACTGAGCGTTTCTTTGACACATTGGTATAAAAACTTTGTAGGGAATGAAGAAATAGTTTTATTTTAACTATTATTATAGCGAAAATTGATACTAAAATGTTTCCTAATAAATATAATGGACCATTATTTCTTAAATCTTCTAGTTCAGCAAACTTTTGTAAAATTATTGTACTTAATATATCTCCAACAAATGTTATAAACATTAAGATGCCACACGAAATTAATGATTCTTCTATTTTTATATTAAAAATTTCCTTATAAACAATTATTTGCAGAGCAAATATACCCATTGTACTTATGCCTGCATATTCCTCATTACGCAATATTATTGTTATAACATATAGTATTAGTATTCCTGCTAATGTTTTTATACTAAAAAATTTAACCTCGCTTTTTGTTATTTTCTTTATCATGTAAAAGCCATATATTGGCATAATTAATGTTCCTAATAATTTAGTCCAAACCTCTAACATATCTCTCTAGCTCCTTTTTTCTTTCTCTTGGTACTGTTGTTAAAACATCTCCATTATTGAATACTACTGTGTTTGACTTTGTATTGTAATGTTCAATTTGTTTTATATTTATAATTAAACTTCTACCGCATTTTTTAAATCTACCATCTAGTTGTTTCATTATATCGTCTAAAGGACCAGGTATAATGAATTCACCATGAATAGTTTTAAGCTTACTTTTCTTTGTTCCTGGTTCTTTTTCAATGTATAATATATTTCGTAATTCAATATTATGCGAAACATTATGATAGTTAAACTTTATACTTTTAAGTTTCTTATCATAATGTTTCATACATATTAATAAAGCTTCCTGTAGCTTTTGTTCAAGATTGTAGAGCTTATTAATAAAATCTACTAGCATCAATCTTTTACTCAATGCTTCATATTTATATTCAGAATATGCCGTTACAATTATTATCATTGAAACCCAGTCATCATATTCTTCTCTTATTTTTCTAGCAGCATCTATTCCAGAACCCTCTTTTGTCTTAATATCTAAGATATATATCTTAAATTCTTTATCATCTTTAGCATATCTTTGCCATTCTTTTGTATATCCTGTGTACCTATGAATTTTGTATTCAGTGTCATTATTCATCATAAACTTATCTATTTCATTTATATATTTTTTTGCTAAAACATCTTCGTCTTCACATATTATAAAATTAATCATATAGTCTCCTTTTTCCAATTTTTTCCAATTAATTTAGTTAATTTAAAAGGAGTACTTTTACTTAGTACTCCTTAGTTTATTATTTTTTTGCTTTCTTTTTAGTTAATCCTAATTTTGATTCGATTTTTTGTGTTATTTGTGGACTTTTGTCAGATATTATTGTTGTGTGAAAAACAAACCATAAAACTATAATCAATATTACAATATATATTATTCTTCCTAATATTGGATCTTTTAATGTATATAGTATTGAAGCCGCAGCAAATAAAATGTTTATTCCATAAATTATTAATACTGTTGTCTGTTGTGAAAAGTTCATTCCTAATAATTGATGATGCAAATGCTCTTTATCGGCCTGAAAAGGTGGTTGTCCTCGCAATAATCTTCTTATTATAGCAAATAGAGTATCTAGTATTGGTATACCTAGTATTGTAACTGGTACGAAAAATGATATAAGTGCAGGGCCTTTAAATTCTAACAAAGTTATTACTCCAATGATAAATCCCATGAACGTTGCACAATCCCCAGCAAATATTTTTGCAGGATGAAAATTGTGTAGTAAAAAACCTAATGTTGATCCTAGCATGATAAACGTTAATATCATTACTAAGCTTCCATATCTTCCTTGATAGAAGCCTATTATACCAATTGTTAAGTAAAATATACTACAAACACCGCCGGACAGGCCGTCTAGGCCATCTATTAAATTAATTATGTTTGTACATGCTATTAAAAATAATATCGTTAATGGATAAGACATGATACCAAAGTCAATATAAAAGCCAAATGCCGTAATGTTATCTAGTCGTATTCCACCATAAAATGTTATGACTGAAGCTGCCGCTATGTGACCTAGTAATTTCTGATATGGTCGTATTGGTTTTATATCATCAACTATCCCAGTTAATACCACTATAAAACTACCTATCAGAATTGAATTCATTCTTATGCTTTGTTCGCCAAATAGCATATATCCAAATAAGAATGATAAAAATATTCCAACTCCACCAAGTTTTGGAGTAGCAACTTTATGAATATGTCTGTTTCCTTCTTCAGTTCTGGGTATGTCCATAGCGCCAATATGGACTGCAACTTTTTTCATTAAAATCATTATTAATGCCGAAAAAAGAAATGTTACCAGAACAATTTTACTCGACGCAAGAATTTGTGTTCTCATGTTTTTCACTTCTTTCATCTTTAATTATACCAAATTTCAGTATATACGCAAGAATAAAATGCTAAGGAATAAATCAGAAAAAAATGACCTAATCAATTTTGGTCATTTTCTAAACTTTTTATATCTTCTAAAAGTACGCCAGTTCCTTCAACAACACATGTTAATGGTGAAGTTGCAATAAGTACTGGCACTTTCAATTCTTGTTCAAATAAGTTGATTAAACCTTTTAAAAGAGCACCGCCACCTGTTAGGACAATACCTTTTTCCACAATATCTGCGGATAACTCTGGATCAGCTTGTTCTAATACAGCTATTGTTTCTTTGATAATTTTTGTTGTACTTTCTTTTAGAGCTTCTGTTGTTTCATCTTGGGTAATTTCTATTGTTGATGGTAGACCAGTTATTAAACTTCTGCCTTTTACCTCTTTCTTTTGTTTACGATTTGGTTTATAAACCGTAGCAAAGTTTATTTTGATGTCTTCAGCTGTTTTTTCGCCAATGAGTAATTTATATTTATCTCTTATATATCTTATTATATCTTGATCAAATACATTACCTGCTAATTTTATTGATGATGAAACAACAATACCATTAAGTGAGAGAATTGCTATATCAGTTGTTCCACCACCAATGTCTACTACCATGTTTGCTTCTGGTTTTGATATATCCAAGCCAGCTCCAATAGCCGCAACCTTTGGCTCTTCTTCTATGTAAACTTTTCTTGCTCCAGTTCTCTCAGCTGCTTCTTTGATTGCATTTTTTTCAACTTGTGTAATATTAGTTGGACAACAAATTAATATTCTAGGTCTTGAAAATAAATTTCTAGCCTTTATTTTTTTAATAAATTCATTCAACATTATTTCGGTAATTTCAAAGTCAGCAATTACACCATCTTTCATTGGCTTAATTGCTTTTATTTTACCTGGTGTTCTTCCTAACATTTCTCTTGCTGATTCTCCTACCGCTATTACTTTTTTTGTCTCTGTCTCAACAGCAACAATACTTGGTTCATTTAAAACTATTCCTTGTCCTTTTATATATATTAAAATGTTTGCCGTTCCTAAATCTATACCTATATCTTTTGCTAACATCATGTCACATTCCTTTCATTTTAATTTTATCACATCTCTTTTACTTATAATATATTATTATTTGTCTTTTTTTATTAAAAAAAGAGTAATATAGTATTACTCTTCGTTTTTTGATAACTCTTTATCTAAATAAAGTGTAGGATCTACTATTTGACCAGAGGCGTAAAACTCAAAATGCAAATGGTTTCCTATTTCTTTATCTAATTCATTAGTACCAGACTTACCTATTACTTGTCCTTGATTAATACTATCTCCTTTTTTAACCGAAACTTCTGATAAACTTTGATATACTGATACGTATCCATTGTCATGTTTTATTTGAACTGTTTTACCTAAACTTTCGTTATCAGAAACATCTGCTACTGTTCCTGGTAATACTGATACTACTTCAAATACATTTTGACTTATAAAATCTATTCCTGTATTTTGCAAATATGTATTATCATGATAAATAATAGATTTTTCTTGTTGTTCTGCAGTTCCTTTGAAATCATAAAATGATTTTCCTATCGTTACTGTTTGATCAGTATATGGGTTAATGACTTTGGTACTAGCATTAATAACAGCTACGTCATTATTTAGAATTGTGTTTGTTACAAAATCAACATTACTTAGTTCTTCATCTTTTCCTGAATCTTTCATGTTTACTATACTAATGAATGAACCTACTATTATTAGGAAAACAGCAATACTCGGTATCACAAAGGATTTTAATTTTCTTTTTACCATTTTTTCACCTCATTATAAGTTTTAACCAAAAAAAAAGATTTATACTTCTTTTAAAAAATTTTTCCAGAAGTAAATAAATCCATTATAAAATTAGTTACTAAATAAATCATTGAAATAGCTAATAAAAAGTAAAATACTCTTGCTTGAATTATTTTATTTTTTTTGAAAATTTGATTTATATTTACGGAATCTAATGACCAGATTACTAGAATAGTTACAGCTACATATAGAAAAAATTTACCTGACATTAGTGTGTTTCCTC
>CAVIRY010000120.1:4890-5268 GCA_963645255.1 bacterium | reverse complement strand
GATGTAATCACTGAACGTTTAATAGAAAAAGCTATAATTATTTATCAAAAACGAAAAGAATATATAGATTTAATTAATAATAATATTGATAACTATTTCAGGGAAATTTCTAATACATCTGGATTAAAAATCATTTATTTACCTAATGTTGAATTTAGTAATTATGATTATATATTTATGAAAGAAAAATTGAAAGCAATATTTGAAAAAAATTATGTAAAAGAATTGAACTATGGTATGACTATTTTTGGTCCTCATAGGGATGATTTCATTTTTCAATTTAATGGTAATGATTTAAAATACTTTGGATCACAGGGTCAACAAAAATTAGCTATATTATCTTTTAAATTATCAGAAATTGATATATTTAAGAATTTA
>CAVIRY010000120.1:0-4880 GCA_963645255.1 bacterium | reverse complement strand
TTTAAAGGCTGATTTCAATGAAAATAATAATTATGTAGTTTTATTAGATGATATATTTAGTGAGTTTGATTTGAAAAAGCAAAATAAATTATTGAAACTGATTAATGGCAAGGATATTCAGAGTGTTTTAACTACTACTAATTTAAATGGTATAAATAAAAAATATTTGGAAAATGCTTATATTTATAAGGTTTCTAATGGAAATATAGAAAGGAAGTAGATTATTTAATGAATGAAGAAAAAGTTAAGGGATCATATGATTCGTCCTCAATTCAAGTTCTTGAAGGTTTAGAGGCCGTTAGAAAGCGACCTGGGATGTATATTGGAACTACTAGTTCTAGAGGTTTACATCATTTAGTATGGGAAATTGTTGATAATGCTATAGATGAAGCATTAGCTGGTTATTGTTCACATATCGAAGTTATTATTGGTAAGGATAATAGTATTACTGTAAAAGATGATGGTAGAGGTATACCTGTTGATGTGCATCCAAAAACTGGTAAAAGTACTGTTGAAACAGTTTATACAGTATTGCATGCTGGTGGTAAATTTGGAGGTGGAGGTTACAAAGTATCTGGTGGTCTTCATGGTGTTGGGGCTAGTGTTGTTAATGCTTTAAGTGACTGGTTAGAAGTAAAAGTATATAAAAATGGAAATGTTTATTATCAAAGATTTAGTCATGGTGGACATCCTGATGATAGTTTAAAAATAATTGATAAGTGTGATGATGGTAGAACAGGTACTACAGTTCATTTTTTACCAGATGATGAAATTTTTACTGAAACTACAGTTTATGACTATGATATTTTAATGAAAAGATTAAGAGAATTAGCCTTTTTAAATAAGGGACTTAGAATATCTTTATATGATGAAAGAGAAGCTGATAAAAAGGATTCGTTTTGTTATGAAGGTGGTATAAGTGAATATGTTGCTATGATTAATGCTAATAAAAATCCTATTCATGAAACTATTGTTGATGTATCTGGAAAAGATAAGGATATAAGTGTTGAAATAGCTTTACAATATAATGAAACTTATAATTCATGTATTTATTCTTTTGTTAATAATATTACTACTCCTGAAGGTGGTACTCATGAAGATGGGGCTAGAAGAGCTTTAACGAGAGTTTTAAATAAATATGCAGTATCTGTAGGAATGTTAAAGCAAAATGATGATCCTTTAACTGGTGATGATGTTAGAGAAGGTATAACCATGATTGTTTCAGTTAAACATCCTGATCCTCAATTTGAGGGACAAACTAAGACAAAACTTGGAAATAGTGAAGTTCGTGGTGTTGTGGATAAAATTTTTGCAGAATCTTTTGAGAGATTTTTGATGGAAAATCCTGATCAAGCTAAAGTAATTATTGATAAGTCTATGACTGCTAGTAGAGCTCGTGTAGCTGCTAAAAAGGCTAGGGAGTTAACTAGAAGAAAAGGTGACTTAGATGTAACTAATTTTTATGGTAAACTTTCTGATTGTAAGAGTAAAGATGCTAGTATTAGTGAAATATTTTTAGTTGAAGGAGATTCAGCAGGAGGTTCTGCTATAAAAGGTAGAGATAGTATGACTCAAGCTATTTTACCTTTACGTGGTAAGATTTTGAATGTTGAAAAGGCTAGAATTGATAGAGCTTTATCAAATGAAGAAATAAGAACTATTATTACAGCATTTGGTACTGGTATTGGTGAAGAATTTGATTTAAGTAAATTACGCTATCATAAAATAATTATCATGACTGATGCTGATGTTGACGGAAGTCATATTAGAGTTTTATTATTAACTTTATTTTATAGATTTTTTAGACCAATTGTTGAAGCTGGTCATGTTTATGCTGCTCAGCCACCATTATTTGTTATTAAGCATGGAAAAACTATTAAATATGTATTAAATGAACAAGAAAGAGATGAGTATTTAGCGACATTATCTCCTAATACAAAGTATGATATTATGCGTATGAAAGGTTTAGGGGAAATGGATGCTGAAGAATTAAATGAAACTACAATGGATATACATAAAAGAATTCTAAGGCAAATAACTGTTGATGATACTATTGCTGCAGATGAGGTTTTTTCTAAGCTTATGGGTGAAGAAGTAGGTCCAAGAAGAGAATTTATTGAAACCAATGCTACTTATGTGGAAAATTTGGATGTGTAGGAGGATTTAGATATGGATAGATTAGAAAAAAATAATATTGTAAAAGAAGTCCAAGATTCTTTTTTAGAATATTCTATGAGTGTTATTGTTGCTCGTGCACTTCCTGATTTAAGAGATGGTTTAAAGCCTGTACACAGAAGAATTCTTTATTCTATGTATGAATCTGGTTATACTCCGGATAAACCTCATAAAAAGAGTGCTAGAATTGTTGGTGATGTTATGGGTAAATATCATCCACATGGTGATTCTAGTATATATGAAGCAATGGTAAGAATGGCACAAGACTTTTCTTATAGATATATGTTAGTTGATGGTCATGGTAATTTTGGTAATATTGAGGGTTACGGTGCGGCAGCAATGCGTTATACTGAGTCTCGTCTTTCAAAAATTTCTTTAGAATTACTTAGAAATATTAATAAAAATACTGTTAATTTTAGTCCAAACTTTGATGAGAGTGAAAGAGAACCTGAAGTTTTACCTTCACGTTTCCCAAATATTTTAGTTAATGGTACTACTGGTATTGCTGTTGGTATGGCTACTAATATACCACCTCATAATTTGAGAGAAGTGATTGATGGTTGTGTTGCTTATATTGATAATCATGATATTGAACTTGATGAATTAATGCATCATATTAAAGGTCCTGATTTTCCTACTGGCGCAACTATTTTAGGAAATGCTGGTATCAGAAAGGCTTATGAAACTGGTAGAGGTACTATTACTATTAGGAGTAAGGCTACAATTGAGGAAGTAAATGGTAAACAATGTATAATAATTGATGAAGTTCCTTATGGTGTAAATACTTTAGAATTAAAAAATAAGGTTGCTGAACTTGTTCATAATAAGACAATTGAAGGTATAGCTGATTATCATTCTGATTTAAAAAATGGTATTAAAATAACTATAACTTTAAAGAAAGATGCTAATGCTCAAGTTGTTTTAAATAAGTTATACAAACATACTTCATTTCAAACTACTTATGGAATTATATTTTTAATGTTGGATCAAGGTGTTCCTAAGACATTAGGTTTAAAGGATATTATAGTTAAATATATTGATTTCCAACGTGAAGTTATTGTAAGAAGAACTAAGTATGATTTAGATGTTGCTGAAAAACGTGTTCATATTTTAGAAGGTTTAAAGATAGCTCTTGATAATATTGATGCTGTTATTAAATTAATTAGAGCGGCTAAGTCTGATGATGAGGCTAGAACTGGCTTAATGAATGACTTTAAGTTAAGTGAAATTCAAGCTAATGCTATTCTAGAAATGAAATTACGTCGTTTAACTGGCTTAGAACGTGAAAAAATTGAAAATGAATTAAATGACTTATTAAAGTTAATTGAGGAGTTACGTGGCATTTTGGCTAGTGACTCTAAAGTTTTAGAGGTTATTAAGAATGAATTATTAGAAATAAAAGAAAAATATGGGGATGAACGTCGTACAAATATTGATATGACAGCTATTGAATATATTGAAGATGAGTCTTTGATACCTAATGAGGATGTAATTATTACATTAACTCGTAATGGTTATATTAAAAGATTAAGATCAGATACTTATCGTACGCAAAATCGTGGTGGCGTTGGTGTTAATGGTATGACTATTCATGAAGAAGATTTTGTGGAACAATTAATTTCTATGAAAACTCATGACTATATATTATTCTTCTCTAATATGGGTAGAGTTTATCGTATGAAAGGATATGAAGTTCCTGAATTTTCAAGACAATCAAAGGGTCTTCCAATAATAAATTTACTGCAATTAGATAAAAATGAAAACATTAGTTCTATTGTGGAAATTTCTTCTTCGTCTGACAAAATAAAATATTTAGTGTTTGTTACTAAGAATGGAATAGTTAAGAGAACTGATATTTCTGAATTTAATAATATTAGAAAATCTGGTAAAATTGCTATTGTGTTAAAGGAAAATGATGAGTTAATTTCTGTAAGAAAGACTTGTGGAAATGATGAAGTTGCTATAGGAGCTAATAATGGTAGGATGGTTCGCTTTGTTGAAAGTGAAATAAGACCTATGGGAAGAAGTAGCTCTGGTGTAAAGGGTATTGATTTAGATGGAAGTTATGTTATTGGATCAGAAGTTGTTAATCCAGGGCAGGAAATTTTAATTGTTACTGATAAAGGATACGGTAAAAGAACTGTTATTGATGAATATAGGTTAACTCATAGAGGTAGTAAGGGTGTTAAAGCATTAAATATTACTGAAAAGAATGGTACTATGGTTTCTTTAAAACGTATTGAAAGTGAAGAATTTGATATTGTTATCGTTACTGATAATGGTACTATTATGAAAATGCCTTTGAATCAGGTTTCTCTTTTAAGACGAGCTACTCAAGGTGTCAGACTTATCAATTTAAAAAATAACGAATTAGTTTCTACTGTTGCTTTAGTAACAAAGGATGAAGAAGATAATTAATTATTTATAAATTAAATATAAAGAAAGGCGTTGTGCCTTTTTTTTATTTATAGTCTAATTATCCATTTATTGTGTTGACGTTTAGATGTTATATTGAAAATTTTTATAATTATCATTTTTCAAAAATTAAGTTGATTTCTTATTTTTTTTGAGACCAATTAGTATAATTATTTCATTATGAAATTTTTGTTTTTTGAACAAATATTATTATAACGTACATTTTTGTAATTTTCATTAGAAGTGCGAATGATAAGTTGTTTAAATGGTTCATATATATGGAATATGTT
>CAVIRY010000119.1:0-4403 GCA_963645255.1 bacterium | reverse complement strand
CATTATATATTATATTTTTCTAAATGAAAATAGTGGTCTTTTCCAACCGATTTCCATTTTTGTCAATATCCTAAAAGTTGAAATAAATAATCATTTGGAAATAAATATTTTTGAATTTCACGTATTAATCTTTGATTATTGCTACCAATTGTACTTCCAGCTGTTAGTTTACCTTTATTATTTTTTCTTTTATCGAATATTTCTGCTATCTGATCATATGTCATATTTTCAAAATAATGAAGTTTGATTACATCAAAATATGGATCGTCTTTGAATCTATCCAATATTTTATCAATAAATTCAATTATCACTTTTGTTTTGAAAATGTGTTTCTGTAAACTTTTTATTGAGTCATTTATTATATCCTCTGTATCTTCGCGTTTATGGTTTACACTTATTGAAGTTATAGACTTAGATTTTTCTTGTAGTCCGAATTGCTTATATTCTTTTATTTGCTCTTGTCTATCAGCAATTGATTTTTTTAGCATCGGATAATCTCTAAGTATTTGTTCTGTATTTTTATATGTAGAAAAATTATGTTTAATAATGTTTCTTTTTTCTAGTTCATTCAAAACAATTTTAACAATTTCTTTTTCTTGCATAATCTTATTCTCCTACTTGTGTTTTTATTTCAACAGGAATTATTGCTTCTGGTCTAAATATAAATTCGTAATCGTATCTTGATACATCTACATCTTCTAATTGTTCTACCACATAGGTTGTTTCTTCGGCTAAATATAACATGTGTTTTTGATACTTATCTTCTCCGATTCTGCAAACTACTTCTAACTCTCCATTTAAGCTACCACTTCCACCTTGTATTGAACATTTGCCTGTCATCGTAAATAAATAATCACCAGTTCTTAAATTAACGAATGTGATTCTTCTTTTTACTTTAAATTCATCACTCTCTCTACTTATATTTTTACTAACTGTATCTGCACTTGTACATCCTGTTAATAATAATGTTATTATCCCTATTAATGCCAATGTCTTTAATTTTTTCATGTTTCAATCATTCTCCTTTAAATTACCTTCTAAAAAACTAACTATAACAACTAATTCTTCACATCTTCTTATTGTGTCTAAATCACTTGTTATTAAAGTATCAGTTGCTATACTTACACCTAATTCTTTATGTAATTCAATTAATTCTTTCTTATATTCATCAACTGGTTTCAAAAACTTAAATTCTCCATAATCTCTTATTTTCATTTTTTTTACCTCCTAATAGTGAAAATCTATAACAGTAATAAATTTACTGTCTAAAGATAATTTTGAAATCTTTTTATCAAAATTCTCATTATCAATCCAATCATCGCCATTCCAAATTTCTCGTGGAATTACCTCGTCTTCAGTAATGACTACATAGCAATTATCTAATTCAAAATTAATTATGTCTTCATAATAGCCACCATCAACATATAATACGTTATCATTTAAACCCATATATTTTAATAAATCTAGTTCGTCATATTTTAATGTATTATCTCCTAATTCATTTAATATGTTAGAAATGAAATATTTGTTGTTTCTATGCTGAAATAGATAATATCCATCTTCATTTTCTTCTGGATTAAATTTTATTTTGATTCTCCCACCATATCTTCCGCCAATGGCATACCAATCATATTCAAATATTTTTATGCCCGGCTCATCTTCTGAATATTTTCCTAATATTTTACGAATTGCATCTTCTGTTGGTAATTTATCTGTTATCAAATGTCCCTTACAATGCATTATTTATCATCTCCTATTATTTCTTTGTATTTTTGTAAAATTTCTTCTAAAATATATCTTTTATTAGTTGTTTCACAACCAATACTTTCTTCTTGTATTTGAACATTTAATTCTTCTTGTAGATACTTTATAAATTCTTTTTGTTGCTCTAACAATTCAGTATTTCTATGTGTCATATCAATAAATGCTTTATCTTCTTTTGATACTCCTCTGTGTTCTACTATGTGTTCTAACATATCTCTTTCAAATCTTAATTGATTATAGTATTCTCCGTTTCTTAGATAGTTAAGTTGTTTCTTTAATTCTTGATTTTCTTTTGTTAATAGTTCTATTTCTTCAACATAATCCGGTATTAACATAATTTTTGGTGTATACATTTACTCATCACTCTCTACTTTCTCTACTAAATCGGCTTTTATTAAGTCATATAGTTTGTCCATTATTTTAGAACTTAATTTATCATAATAAGTAGGAAATATTGTAATATTTCTATATTCATCAATAAACAAACAAGTCCCACTATTAGGTTTATATTCATATCGTGTAAATAAATCATAGTGTATATTTTTAGTTAAACCATACTTTTCTAATTCTTTTAAATCCACTTTGTCTTTAATCTTCAACATTACTATCACCTTTTTTATAACATTTTACTAATTCTTCCATTATACAAACATTTTCTCTAAATGATATCTTTTAAAGTCTTGATATTTTTTTAGCAATTCTTCTTCTTTTTTTATATCTTCATAAATTTTGTCAAATATCTTTACTATGTGTTCTTGTGTCTTTATATCATCATGTATATCTAATTCCATATAGTTAAATACTTCTGGCTGAACGTTTATCCCCGTTTGATATTTTGCCAAAAATTCTGGTAACAAGTCGCTTATAACATAATACAAATATTTCATGTTAATAACTTTAGTATCTTTACAAGTTAAAACTATATATTTACTTTCTACAGTAGTACCTTCATCTAAATAAAATATTTGTCCTTTGTTTGCTGACACTTGAATAATGATATTCCCTTTGTTATAAATCTTATCTTTTTTAGCTCTTTCAATTTGTACTAAATCTAACAACTTTACGTTTTTATAATCTTTTAAATTCATAAATCACCCCAACCATTCCATCATAGGTTTTATTGCTTTTCGATAATATTCTTTTTCTTCTGATGTAGTTCCCTCTAATTGTTCAAGCATTCCTTTTAGTTCTTTTTCACATTCTTTAGTTTCTTTTTCAATTTTTATTATATCTTCAACCACTTTTTTTAAGTCTGGGAGTGGTTCTTTTTCGAATGTGTCAACGTACCTTGGAATATTTAAGTTATAATCATTTTTTACTATTTCTTCATAAGTAGCTAAATGTGAATATTTTTCTATTTCTATTCTATTTCTAAAAGTGTCAACAATTTTATCAATTTGTTCTTCGTTCATATCATTTTGTTTTGATTGACTAACAAAATTTTTGGAAGAATCAATAAACAAAATATCCTTTGTTGTTCTGTTCTTTTTAAGAACTAAAATCAAAACTGGTATTGAAGT
The DNA here is from genome assembly GCA_963645255.1 of bacterium. Classification (GTDB taxonomy): domain Bacteria; phylum Bacillota_I; class Bacilli_A; order RF39; family UBA660; genus CAG-877. Next base: position 1,119 of record CAVIRY010000119.1, on the reverse strand, counting down.
ATTCAAAAATAATTTATCAGGTAGCCCTATAATTGCGTCAATTAAATTATTGTCTATTAATTGTTTTCTTATTTTTCCCTCTGATTGTCCTCTGAATAGAACTCCGTGGGGTAATATTATAAATGCTTTACCATTTTCGTTTAATCTATATAAAATATCTAATATAAACGCAAAATCTGCCTTAGACTTCGGTGCTAATTCATACGTGTTAAATCTTTCATCTGCTATTGGTTGCCATTCTAATGAATATGGTGGATTAGATATTATAGTATTATATTTTCTTTTTTCGATGTTTTCGGTTTTAGTAATAGTGCTATATTTTGCTCCTTTTTCCAATTTATAAATGTCTAATATTTCATTCTTTAATACGTCTTTTCTTAACACATATCCTTTGATATTTCTTATTGCTAAATTAAATAACAAAGTTGATATACTTCTCTGAGATATTTCTTCACATATTAAAGATAAATCATTGTTTTCATTATAAGAAAATAAACTTAATGCTCCTGTTCCACTACATACATCTAATAATGTATCTTTTTCATTTTGTAATTTTGAAATAATCTTACATATTGCGTCTGGAGTATAATCTTGCTTTAAGCCTTTCCTGTCTGCATGTTGCTCTTGAAAATAATCTCTAAAAAAGTCTTTTGTTAAATCAATTTCATATTCCATAAATTTATCAAACAATTTAGTCATTAAATTATTATGTAATAATAAAGTCATAAGTTTATCAGGCAATTCATAACTTTCTTTTATTTCTAAAAGATTATTTATTATTTGATTTGTTATTTTCTTATCTTTGAAAAATGACATTTGACTATTCATTCTGACACCTCTTTAAGAATTTCATCTATCTTTTCTCTATAAATCATATAATCATAGCTATAATTTGACGTTGGCATTTCTTTTTGTACATTTTTAATTTTATAAATCACTTTCTTTTTCATAATCCTCTAATATATAACAAGTTAAATTCATATCCCATGTAAAAATCATTCTATAACAATTATCTTGAGTATAAAAGCGTTCCTCTGACATATTAAATTTATAACTATCATTATCTATCAATACCATTTGTCCATCTTTTAATTCTTTATCTGCTACTAAAAGTAATAA
>CAVIRY010000118.1:1519-2115 GCA_963645255.1 bacterium | reverse complement strand
CTATTAAGTTCAATTATTCTATACTTTTTTTTATTTTTTTCTTTGCAGTCTATATTTTTTAGCAATTATTAAGGCCATACCTTTTTTAGTCGAACTTACTTTTTTTCATTTTATTAATGATATATATTAAAAAAATATTTTTTATTAATTTAAAGATAATTCGTTCTGTAATTTATATCCTTCTAATTCCCATATTTTATCTTCTAACTTTTTCATACATATTTGTTCACCAATAGACATATTGAAATTTTTAGGATCCACACAGCTTGAACTTTCAATAACTACAAAACCATTTGGTAAAGTTGCTTTTAAAATAGTTGTCTTATCCCAATATTTTTCAACTGATATTAGTGTCTGAGATAATATACTATCTATATATTCTTTTTTTATTGAAGCATTAACCTGTGGAGTAGTACTATCATCATCAAATTTAATAAGATCTGGTGTCAATACTATAATTTCCTCATCTAAAACTTTTTCAAGTTTATATCTAGATCCAAGGCTGTTACCAGTTTTCACAAATATTAAGTTCTCATTTTTATATTCAAGCACATCATCCTCGAAAACAAACTTAAATCCTTCCTCTAATCTTTTTT
>CAVIRY010000118.1:0-1509 GCA_963645255.1 bacterium | reverse complement strand
ATAAATCTATTATTTTAATCTTCATTTTAATTACCTCCTATAAATAAAAATTTTTTCTCGCATTTAGTTGATCTTCATCATCCCAACAAATATAAATTAATGTGATTTGTGGTGAAGCATGATTCAACATTTTTTGTAGTGTTATCAAGTCTTTCGTTTCTTCATAAAACGTTCTGGCAAAACATTTCCTTAACGAATGACAACCAACCAAATATTTAATTCCTAACTCATCTGAATATTTTTTAATTCTCATCCAAGCATTAGTCGTTGAAATTGGTTTATTAACACCAACTCTTGATTTGAATAAAAATTCATCGTCATAGAGATTATTCCTCTGGATATATTCAAGTACATCTCTATACAATTTTTGATTTAATTCCCAGTACTGTTCTTTATTAGTCTTATCCTCTCTAATATACATAATTCCTTTTCTCAAATTATCATTAACTGATAATTTTAATAAATCTGATATTCTAAAAGCTGTATTCAATCCTAATTTAACCATCAACCAGTCACGATCATAAATAAACTTCTGACTTGCTGACGATTCATTATCTCTTTTTTTTTGGAGCATAATCATCATATTTATTACATCTTCTTTTTTAAAAGGTCGAACTGATGATCTGCCATATTTTACAGGAAAATACTTTGACATATTATTCTCCTTCCTTTTCAATTTTTCTTACACAAATAGTCCACTTTGATAATTCAGTATCTTTGGTACACTCATCCTTCAATAAAATAGAAATGAGTAATGCAATAAGTATTAACATTGATGATGATGCTACACAAAGTGCAACTATTGCGACAGTTTCTTCCTTTTTATTCATAATTTTTGCAAAATAATTAATTAATGATCAATCAAACTCATAGTCTCAAACTCATTGATCATACGTAAATAATAAAGAAAGGAGTATGAGATGCAATTCTGTGTCAGTTAACTACGAATACTATGACTATTTTTACATATTTTTTTAATTAATTACTTTTTTCCTCCTTCAAAATATTTTTTTAATTCTTGCATGGAGACTTTATCTCTCATTTTGGTATTAATTAACTTATTCAAATTATCAACAATACCTTGTAATTTAATAATTTTTTCTTTGTTTAGCTTATTTTCTTCTGCAGTTAAATCAAATTGTTTTTTAATATTTGCTAACTCTTTTACTTTTGATGTCAACTCACTATTTATTTTTACTTTTTCATTTTGAACCTCAATTACCCTTTTATTTAATTTTTCATTCTCATCTTTCAAAGGTTTTGCCTCATTAACTTCAGACTGAAGTAATAAATTAATTTTAGATAATTCCTTATTATCTTTTCGATAACGATTATTTGCAGCAGTTAAACCACCAATTTTAGCAATAGCTAAATCTAACCTTTTCTGTAATTTTTCACCTTGATCTTTTAAATTTATTATTTCATCTATATATTTTTTATTAAAAAACATGTTACTTCACCTCTTCATAGTTTTTTAAAATAGATTCTTCAATCAACGTTCTTATATCC
>CAVIRY010000117.1:707-2203 GCA_963645255.1 bacterium | reverse complement strand
TTCTATGTCTAATGGCTTCAACTGCAGCAGGAGGAATAGCCGGACTAGTAAAAAATAATAAAGTAAAGGAGAAAGATGATGAAAAGTAATGAATTTGTAAATATAGCCAAAAAAATAGCTACTAATTATAAAACTTTATATATATTAGGAGCATTTGGTGCACCAATGAACGCAAAAAATAAAAATAGGTATACACACAACTATTCCTATAACAGTCAAGCAACAAGAAAAAATAAAATTTTGAATGTCAGTTCTGATACATTTGGATTTGATTGCGTTTGCCTAATAAAAGGTATTTTATGGGGCTGGAATGGAAATCAAAATATGACATATGGTGGAGCTACATATTGTTCAAATGGTGTACCTGATGTAAATGCAGATCAAATGATGAACTATTGTACTAATATTTCTAACAATTTTTCTAATATTCAAATAGGCGAAGTAGTGCACATGGCAGGGCATATTGGAATATACATTGGAGACGGACTGGCGGTTGAATGTACACCAATATGGAAAGATGGAGTACAAATTACTGCGGTTGGTAATATTGGAAAAAAGAATGGATATAATACCAGATACTGGGAAAAACATGGTATGTTAAGATTTATAGACTATAATATGCAGACTTCGCTTAAATCAATAGATGAAGTTACAAAAGAAGTTATTAAAGGAGTTTGGGGTAATGGAACAGAAAGAAGAGAAAAATTAACCTCAGCAGGATATGATTATCAAATTGTCCAAGATAAAGTAAACCTAATTTTAAATAATAAGTCTAATGAATCAATAGAATATTATAAAATACCAAATTATCAAGGAAATAGTATAGTTGATGCACTGAAAAAGATAAATATAAATTCATCGTTTGAATATAGAAAATTAATAGCTGAAAAAAATAATATAGTTAATTATAAAGGAACACCAGAGCAAAATACATATATGTTAAATTTATTAAAGAAAGGCACATTGATTAAATACTAGAATATAAACATACATTAATATATATTGACAAAAACGATATAATAATCAAGTGGAAAACAATTCTAGTTATAGTATATTATTTTAATAATCAAAAATAACTAGGATATCTAACTTTGTCCTAACTATAATTTTTACTCATGTGTAAATTGGCTACCAGCCTATATATAAAATTGAAAATATATCACAAAATAAGTATAGGCTGGTGGTACATATGGTAATCAAAAGAAAAATTTCAACAATAACAGAGATATCTTATATACATGATGATGAATACTATTACAAAATATTAAGAAAAAATATTAAAAGATTTAGAATAAAGAAAAAATTGACACAACAAGAACTAGCAGACATGACAGGATTATCGAGAGAATATATTTGTGATATTGAGAATGATAGTAGAAATAAACATCCATCTGTTTCAACCTTAGGGAGAGTTGCGGACGCTCTGGATGTGGAAATATGGGAAATTTTTGAAGAAAAATAATATATAGAGGTGGCGATATGGATCTTCAAAAAGT
>CAVIRY010000117.1:0-697 GCA_963645255.1 bacterium | reverse complement strand
GGTAACATATACTACAATTTCAAAATGGGAACGTGGAGTAAATGCACCTGATATATCTATTTTAAATAAACTCAGCGATATTCTCGAAGTAAGCGTCGCTGAAATATTAAATGGCTGTAAAAAAGAAGAAATTAAACAGACAGATGAAGACAATACATTAAAAAATATAGAATACTATGCAAAAATAACAAAACTAAAATATGTGAAAGCTTCAAGCTATGTCATTATGGGAATAATAATGTTGTTTGCCATACTATTTACAATAAGTAATTATAACAAATTTAAAGTTTATAGTATAAGCAGCAAAACTGGCGAATATACTGTAGAAGGATATATGATATTTAACCAAGAAAGAAATTTGACAATAATTAAAAACATAGATATCCATGATATCTTTTTGGGAACTAATAGAGAAGAAAAAATAAAAACAATAAAAGTGTCTATAATAAGTGAAAGTAAAATTTTATTTTCAATTATAGAAGAAAAATCAAATTCAGAAACGATTAATTCATATTTATTAAATAAAACATATTTTGTTGATGAAGTTTCATCAGCAAAAGAAAAAACGTTATCGCATGATATAAAATTAGATAAGTTAAAATTGAATATTGAATATGTAAATCTTGAAGGAGATAACCTTAAAATATCAATTCCTTTAAATATAAAAAAAGAATATTCAAATAATAAAATAATATAT
>CAVIRY010000116.1:0-2402 GCA_963645255.1 bacterium | reverse complement strand
ATGGTATGGTATAGTAAAAGATAACGCTGGTAACATATCAACATGTAATACTGATACATTATATGTTGATACAACAGCACCAGTAATAAGCTTGAGCTAAATATTTGAAGTAGGTGAGAGATGTGAATAAAGTGAGTAAAAATAAAGGATTTTCATTAATAGAAATTTTAGCAGCCGTAGTTATATTGGGACTGCTTTCTTCACTTGCTATTGTAAGTGTTAATTACATTCTAAAAAAAGCAGAAAAAGAATACTATAAAGCCCAAGAAGACGAAATAATCGCAGCAGCTAAAAGTTATACCCAAGACAATCGTAATGCCCTACCAAAAAGAGTAGGAATGGCTACTTATGTAAAACTATCAACATTACAGGCTAAAAAATACATAGGAGATGTTGTTGATAGACATAAAAATAAATGCGATGCAAACGAAACAGTTGTTAAAGTATTTAAATACGACAAGAAAAATTATAGTTACTCAATAGCACTAGATTGTCCTTCTTACAAAAAAACAGTAAGTGTAGCAAATAATGACCAAGCAGGAAACATCACAATAGAAGCAACAACTCCTAAAGAAGAGAAAAAAGTTGGAAATAAAACAATACAAGTATATTCATACACAAAGTCAGAGTTTAATATAACTCTAAAAGATCCCGATAAAATAGCAAGTTATAACTATACAATATATCTTAATGATGCAGAAACAAAAAATTCTGGAGAAATTGAAGGAAAACTAAAAACAGAAATAAACTTTGATGTACCATTAAAGAATTATTTACCAGGAAAAGTAAAAATTGAAGTAACAATGGTAGATAAATTTGGTAATAAAACTAAAAAAGATAAAGAAATAACAATATCAAATACAGAAGCTCCAGAATGTAAAGCTTTATCTGGACAGAATAAAGAATACGAATGGACTAATAAAGTTCCAGTAGAAATATCAGTAAAATGTATAAGTAAGTCTGATAAAGGATGTCAAAAAGATGTATTTACTCAAGGTTACTTTAAATCAACTAAAACTGATAATATTAAAATTACAGATAAAGAAAATAATAGTAATAACTGTCCAGTTAATGTATATCTAGATATAGACCCACCAACAACTCCAATAATTAAAAATGACTATGATAATAAATGGACAAATTTAATAGACGAAAAAACCGGTAAAGCTTTTGATTATACAATAACAATGACAGCATCAGATGAAACATCAGGTATAGCTTATTTTAGATATAGATATCCAGATTCTAATTTAATCGCATCTGATGGTAAACCTGAAAGTGAATGGCATATTTGGGAAGACTCAAGACAAGATGTTAAAAATGCAAAAGCTGGAGAAATAATAACTTATACTTCTACAAAGTTCACAAGAGAAAGAGGAGAAGTATTAGAAGTACAAGCATGTGATCATGCTAATGCTAAAGAAGTTGCTCAAGGTAATAAAGACGCTGTAGGTAACTGTTCAGAGTCAGCTTATACAACTATAAAAATAGATAAGACCAGTCCTGAAATATCAAATGTTTCAAATCCATATTTAAATGTCTGGTTTAATAAAGCTGCCTATGATAAAAATAATAATGCTTATGTAATAAGGATAACTTCAAAAGATAAAACAGATGATATTTCAAAAAATGAAACAGGTATTTCTGGTATAGCATATCATTCATATAGATATGCAAGTACTTCTTGGACTGAATATGCCTCATCTGGTAAAAAAGATAAATATGGCCCAGTTAATAGAGAAACTTATGTATTTAATACAACACCATTCACAAAAGATAGAGATGAAAAAGTCTATTTCCAAGCATGCGATAATGCTGGTAACTGTACTCAAAGTGAATCATATATAATGCTTGATAGAACTTTACCAAGTGTTACTATAACTAATCCGTTTGGCTCACGTTGGTACAAAAAATCTGATGTTGGTACACAATATATAGTAACATCGACTGCTCAAGATGCAACAGCAGGATTAGCAAATCATGACTACAAATATTCTGATAGTAATTCTTGGACAACAAAAAGTTTACAAGGCTCTAAGTCAGATACAATTTCACAAAGTCAAAGCATCAAAAATACTAATAGAAGTTTATCATTCAAAGCATGTGATCGTGCTGGAAACTGTAACGATAACTCAACGAATATTAAAATAGATACAACACCACCAACATGTAATATTAGCGTTTCTGGTACAAAGGGAAATAATTCTTGGTATACAACAAAACCTAACCTAACTTTATCTCACACAGATGACTATTCAGGAGAAAGTTGTTATGGACTTGGAACTTCATCAAATGTAAGTTGTAACTCAACATCATCTGGAACACAATCTGATACAACAGGAACAAAATGGTATGGTATAGTAAAAGATAACGCTGGTAACATATCAACATGTAATACTGAT
>CAVIRY010000115.1:2459-5457 GCA_963645255.1 bacterium | reverse complement strand
AGTGAAGAGTATAGAAACGCTGTAGGAGACGGTTGGCATGATAACTTTGCTTATGAAGAGTTGATGCGTGATGAGAAAAAGGTTAGTGCTCAAATAGAAAAAATGCTTGGTGAGAAAAAATATTTAAAAGTAATTGATAATACCGTAAAGAAAGATGAACTTATTAATATTGGTGATACACTTAAAATAGAAGTTATTTATGATGAGTCAGATGTAGAAGTTTTTGAAATAAAACTTACCGGCAAATACTTACCTGATTTAGAAAGTGATATCCAAGAAATATCTTTAAATAGTCAAATGGGAAAAGCTTTATTTAAGAAAAATATTTATAAAGATATTTCATATAAGATTCATGGTAATTTAGCTATAATAAAAGTACTAGAAAAAAATGGAAAAATTGTAAATTAAAAACTAGAGTTTTATATTTGACGTTTTGCAAACTCTAGTTTTTATATTGTTTTTTTAAGTTTTCAAATATAGGTACGTTTCCTTTAAAACTTAATGGAGATATAGGTGAAGGATGATAAATTGGTATAACTTTGATGTCATTTATTATAAATTCTTTACCAACAACTTCATTAAATTTTTTGTATTTTATATCAAGTATTGTTTTGGTAGCGGCATCACCTAATGATAAAACTAATTTTGGTTTTATTTCTTCTAATTGTCTCATTAAATATTGTTTACAATTTTTACTACAAGTATTTAGGTTTTTTCTTTTTTTTGGAAAACATTTTATAGCCTCTAAAAAGTAAGTATCTTCAAGTTTAATATTTATAATATCTAAAAGCTTTTGCATTACTATTCCTGATGATAGTAATTTTTTATTTTGATCGTACCAGGCTATACCTGATTTACGCCAACCATTATTAGCTGGTGCTTCTCCTAAAATTATGATGTCTTTTGTTTTACCGATGGATATTGTTTTACTACTTGGAAAGTGTTCTACTAAATCTTTGCAAAGATTACATTTTGAAATTTCTTCATCAATTAACGCTAAATTTACTCTTTCTTTTAGGAGAAGATATCTTTTATTTGTATCTTCATTTTTAAGTAAATCTTCTTTTGTCTTTTCTTTACTGTTTGAGTAGTCTACAGGTTTTTCAAATTGTTCTTTTGTTAAATCTACTATTTTATTATCTATGATGTTAAAGTAATGAGTATTATCTCCTAAATTAATTTTATGAATTGTTCCAGAAAACTTTTCTTGGACTAAGATTGCTGTTACGGCACAATGACCAGCGGATGAGTCTAGATTTTCATAATTATCTTGGCAACTAATATGAGCAGTATCTTTTTTAAAACATTTTCTTAATATATTTTTATATTCTAATATTTCTTTTTTTATACTATAAATCTATTTTTACAATTACTCCTTCTACATTTTTATTGAATTTTTTCCAAGTTGTTTCTTTAACTACTTTAAAGCCGATGTCTTCAAATACCTTGGTATGATAACGATTCTTTTCAAAAGAGTCATATAGTTCTTTAATACCGTTGTTCTTTGCCGCTTTACAAAGTAGTTTTAAACCTTCTTTTGAATAGCCTTTGCCTCGTTTTGTTGCTTCTATTAAAATGCCACAATCGTAGTGGTTTTCAGAACTGTCAAATTGATAGTTTACATAGCCAATGAATTCATTTGTTTCAGTGTCTTTTAAGTAAGCAAAAAACTTATTTTCATTTTTTCTTTTGTCATATGTTTTTTGCCAATTTTCTTCTGGAAAATCTATGGTACCAGTATCATAATGATATCCAAAATATGATACATCGTAGCCTGCATTATAGCTCATAGTATCTGGATCTTCATTTAATTTTTTTTCATACCAGTAGTCTTTTAATTCTGGAATATATAAAGTTAACATGTTATCACCTTAGTAAATATTATAGCATATTTATAGTGACAATTTATTAATTTTCTATTTTCAAAGAATTGATAATTAGTTATAATTAGTAAAGATATATGTGAAAGCTTGGTGAATAAAATGAATGAAGATGCTTTAACTTTGCCAATATCTGTTGATAATCTAGCGATTACAAAAGATGAAGACAAATGTGTAAATTGTGGTTACTGCGTTAGAGTGTGTAGAAATGAAGTTACAGTTTCTAGAATGTATGAGTTAGGTATTACTAAGAAACCCATTTGCATCAACTGTGGACAGTGTGCCAATTATTGCCCTACAGAGGCTATTTCTGAAAAGTTAGACTATATGAAGGTTTTGAAGTTATTAAAAGATAAGGATAAGACTGTTGTATTTAGTTTTGCTCCTGCTGTTAGAGTGACTTTAGGTGAAGAATTTGGACTTGAACCTGGTGTTAATGTTGATAAAAAGATTATTAGTGCTTTGAAAAAGCTTGGTGCTAAATATGTTTTTGATATTACTTTTAGTGCTGATTTAACTATTATGGAAGAAGCAATGGAACTAGTTAATCGAATACAAGAAAATAAGAATTTACCGATGTTTACTTCTTGTTGTCCTGCTTGGGTGAAGTATGTAGAAATATTTTATCCAGAACTTATTCCTAATTTATCAACTTGTAAAAGTCCAATTGCGATGCAAGGGTCAACTATTAAAACTTATTTTGCAAAGATGAAAAATATTAATCCAGATGACTTAGTTAATGTAGTTATTGCACCTTGTACTGCTAAGAAGTATGAAATAAGAAGAGAAGAATTAAATGTTACTAAGTGTGATACTGATTTTGCTTTGACTACTAGAGAACTTGCTAGAATGATAAAAGAAAATGGTATTGACTTTTTAAATTTAGAAGATAGTGAGTTTGATTCTCCGTTAGGACTTGGTAGTAGTGCAGGAGTTATTTTTGGTAATACTGGTGGTGTTTTGGAGGCTGCATTACGTACGGCGTATCATTTTATTACAAATGAAGATTTAAAAGATGAAGATTTAGTTTTTTCTTCCGTTAGAGGAATGGCTGGTGTTAAAGAAGTTCAAGTTGAAATAGAAGGTAAACTAATTAAAGTAGCAGTACTAAATGGTAT
>CAVIRY010000115.1:0-2449 GCA_963645255.1 bacterium | reverse complement strand
ATGGTATGAAGAATGCTAAAAAATTAATTGATAAGATGAAAGAAGAAAAGTTAGATTACCAATTTATAGAAGTTATGAATTGTACTGGTGGATGTATAGCAGGTGGTGGACAACCTAAACTTACTTTGTTAGAAATGAAAGATAGTAAGTTAAAAAGAATTGATGGATTATATAATGAAGATTTTAAAATGAAGAGAAGAGTTAGTTATAAGAATCCGGATATTATTAAAATTTATAAAGACTTTTATGGTGAAGTTGGTAGTAAGTTGGCTCATCAATATTTACATACTAAGTATAAGGATAAATCATATTTGTTAAGAGGTGCGGATAAGTAATGGAAAGAGAATTAGAGATTAAAAAATTAGCTGACTTTTGTGTTTCTTGTGTTACCAAGCCTTGTCAATTAGGATGTCCTTTAAATAATGATACAACGGGTTTTATAAAGGCTGTTAAAAATGATAATTATGAAGAAGCTTTTAAGATACTTTCTAACACTACTGTTATGCCAGCTATTTGTGGAAAGATATGTCCGCATGAAAAACAATGCCAAGGCTCTTGTGTAAAAAGAGTTTCTTATGAGGCTGTTAGAATTGGGGATATTGAAAGTTTCATTGGTGATTTAGCAATTGAAAATGATTGGAAAATATTAAGAAAAAATAAAAAAAATAAAAAAGTTTTAGTTGTTGGATCAGGGCCAGCGGGACTTACTTGTGCAGCATTTTTAGCTAAAGAAGGTTATCAAGTTACAATGTATGAAAAACATAATTATTTAGGGGGACTTTTGTATCATGGAATACCAGCTTTTAGACTTAGTAAAGATTTAGTTAAAAAAGCAATTGATAAAATTTTAGATTTAGGAATAGAAGTTCATACAAATATGACTTTAGGAAAAGACTTTAGTTTAGATGAAATTAAAGATAAATATGACGCAATATTCTTAGGCATTGGGGCAAATGTTTCTAAAATGATGGAAATTCCAGGTGAAGATTTGACTGGTGTTTATGGTGGTAATGAGTTATTAGAAAAAAGTGTTCATCCAGATTATTCTGATAAAAAAGTATTTGTCATTGGTGGCGGAAATGTTGCGATGGATGTTGCTCGTACTGTTAAAAGATTAGGAGCAAAAGAAGTGACAATTCTTTATAGAAGAGATGAGATAGATATGCCTGCTGAAAAGGTAGAAATTAATGAAACTGTTCTTGATGATGTTAAATTTTTATATAAAACAAAACTTGTTAAAATATTAGGTGAAGATAAAGTACAAAGGATTGAATGTATAAATACTCAATTAGATGGTACAGGAAAGTATGTTGATGTAGCTGGTAGTAACTTTATACTTGATGCTGATTATGTGATGATGGCAATAGGGTCTAAAGCAGATGATGATGTTTTAAATGGTCTTGATTTAGATAGAAAAGAAAATGGATATTTATCTACTAATGATAATGATCAAACTTCGAATGAAAAAATATTTGCAGCAGGTGACTTAACTGGAACAAAATCTACAGTGGCTTGGGCATGTCGTAAAGGAAGAGATGCTGCTTATTCTATTATGGAATACTTAGAAAATAAATAATAAACTATCACTATAATATGGTTGTTGTAGTGATATTTTTTCTATTAAAATACATATTTCGAGTGTTTTATTTATTATAATTTAATTAATTTGTATTTATATTTCTATATTTTATGGTATATTTGTTATTGTAGGAGGATTATATATGATAGAGATTAAAAATGTTAGTAAGACTTATAATGGTAATGTTTTAGCAATCAATAATTTAAATTTAAAAATTAATGATGGTGAAATAGTTGGTTTTATTGGACTTAATGGTGCAGGTAAAACTACTGCTATTAAGATGATGACTGGTATATTACTTCCTGATACTGGAATAATTACAATTAATGGTTATGATATAGTTAAAGATAGTTTAAAAGCTAAACAAATTATTGGTTATATTGCGGATAATCCAGATATGTTTTTAAAACTTACAGGAATTGAGTTTATTAATTTTATTGCTGATATTTATAAAGTTCCTGTTACTATTAGAAAAAAACGTATTAAGTTATTTGGTGAACGTTTTGGACTTAGTGATGTTTTAGATAAACCTATGCAAGGATATTCTCATGGTACAAGGCAAAAAATGATGGTAGTTGCTGCTTTAGTACATGATCCAGAAGTATGGATATTAGATGAGCCATTGATTGGACTTGATCCAACATCAGCATTTGAACTTAAAAAAATGATGAGAGAACATGCTGATAAAGGTAATGCAGTATTTTTTTCAACACATGTTTTAGAAGTAGCTGAAAAGTTATGTGATAGAATAGCAATTATCGATAAAGGAAAAATAGTTTTTGTTGGTACTTTAAAAGAATTAAAAGATAAATATAATAAAAAAGACTTGGAAAATTTATTTATGGAGGTTATAAAAGATGAGTAATTATT
>CAVIRY010000114.1:1211-2052 GCA_963645255.1 bacterium | reverse complement strand
GATGAATGTTCTTGTCATCATGATTGTTTTTGTGAACATTAAGGAGGTAGAAATTTATGAAAAAAATTGAAAATAATAGTTTATGTATTAGTAATATAAATGAGAAAGTTACTTTATTTGGTTGGGTGCAAAAGAAACGTGATTTAGGTGGAGTTTGTTTTATAGATTTAAGAGATCGTTCTGGAATAGTTCAATTGGTTGCACGAGAAGGAAAATGTTATGAAATTGCTTCTTCTTTAAAGAGCGAATCAGTTATAAAAGTAAAAGGTATTGTTAGTGAAAGAGAATCTAAAAATAAAAATATTCCGACAGGAGATATTGAAATTGAATTATCTGAAATTGAATTATTAAATTCTAGTAATGATTTGCCTTTTGAAATTAGCGATGATACGACGGCTTTAGAAGATACAAGATTAAAATATAGATATTTAGATATTAGAAGAAGAGAAGTTACTAATAATCTAATGACAAGGCATAAAATTACAATGGCTGTTAGAAACTTTTTAGACAAAGAAAAATTTTTAGAAGTTGAAACACCAGTACTTTGTAAATCTACTCCAGAAGGGGCTAGAGATTACTTAGTTCCAAGTCGTGTTAATAAAGGAAAATTTTATGCATTGCCTCAGTCACCACAGATATTTAAACAATTACTTATGATTGGGGGACTTGAAAGATACTTTCAAATAGCTAAATGTTTTAGAGATGAAGACTTAAGAAGTGATAGACAACCAGAGTTTACACAAATTGATATTGAAATGAGTTTTGTTGAACAAGACGATGTTATGGATTTAGCAGAGAGATTAGTTGCTAATGTATTTAAAGAAATTAGAGGGATAGATAT
>CAVIRY010000114.1:0-1201 GCA_963645255.1 bacterium | reverse complement strand
GATATCAAATTACCTTTAATGAAAATGAAATATGATGATGCGATTAGTAAATATGGTTCTGATAAGCCAGACTTAAGATTTGATATGCCTATTTGTGATATTACAGAAGTTTTTAGAAATACTAATTTTTCAGTATTTAAAAATATAATAGATGAAAATGGTATTATTAACTGCTTAGTCGTTAAAGATGCTGCTTCTAAATATTCACGTAAGGGACTTGATCAGTTAACTGAATTTGTTAAGACTTATAAAGCATCTGGATTAGCATATTTAAAATTTGAAGATGTTATTACTGGCAGTATTGCGAAAGTTGTTTCTGAAGAAGAAATTAGTAATTTAAAAGATTTATTAGGTATTGAGGTAAATGATTTAGTGCTTATTGTTGCGGATAAAAAGTATAATGTTGTTAAAACTTCACTTGGAGCTTTAAGATGTAAGTTGGCACGTGAACTTGGCCTAATTAATAAAGATGATTTTAAATTACTTTGGGTAGTTGAATTTCCTTCATTTGAATATAGTGAAGAAGAGGGAAGATATGTAGCTTGTCATCATCCATTTACTTCTCCTTTGGATAGTGATGTAGATAAACTTATAGATGATAAAGCACATTGTTATTCAAAAGCTTATGATATAGTTATCAATGGTTATGAGGCTGGTGGTGGTTCTATTCGTATTCATGATGGAAGTGTACAAGAAAAAATGTTTAGAGCATTAGAATTAACCGAAGAAGATATTAAAAATAAATTTGGTTTCTTCGTAGAAGCTTTAAAATATGGTACACCTCCTCATGGTGGAATAGCACTTGGCTTAGATAGACTTACTATGTTGCTTACAGGTACAGAAAACATTCGTGATGTTATTGCTTTTCCTAAAACTGCTAGTGCTTCATGTTTAATGAGTGAATGTCCAAATATAGTAGATGAAAAACAACTAGATGAATTAAATATTCAGATTAAAAAAGTTGCGTAAATACGTAACTTTTTATTTTCTATATATATTGTTTTTATTTAAAATATGATATACTTATTTTAAATGAAAATATGGTGATTGTTATGAAAAAGATAGAAGAAAAGAAAGAAAAAGTTTCTAGTTCTAAACTTGAGTCAGATAAAAATAGTGAAAAAGACGAAAAAAAGAAAAAAGATGAAAAGCAACAGAATAAAGAAAAAAAAGTTAAGAAGAAAAAGAAACTTAAACAGTC
>CAVIRY010000113.1:0-4800 GCA_963645255.1 bacterium | reverse complement strand
AAATTTATAAGCTTTATACATATAATGCACCTCCAGTTCTTGTCTTACTATATTACGATGCAAACTCTTGTTTGTTGGTAGCGCAATTTATAAATAATTAAAAAATAGCCTTGTTTTTTTTCTTAAAATACCAAGATTTTTTTCATATGCTTGGTATTTTTATTTTTAATTATTCCTTGAACTTTTCTATAAGATAAAAAAATATTAGTTTTCACTAATACTTTGTCCACAAATATATCCATAGCTGATAGCTCTTTGAGTAGCTGTTTCTTTGTCTTCTCCATATATAAAGTCAACATTGGTACCTGGATAGGCTTTATGTTGTTCTGTTAAATTTGCTACATTTATTGTTTTTAAATCAATTGTTGTTTTTGTTTCAAATCCATTATTTATTAAAGTTGTTACAGTTGTATATCCTGGAATAGTTGTTTCTTCCAATGATTTAAATATTGGATAATAATAATTTACTGAATTTTGCCCTATTGTTTCTTTTCCTAGACTTGTTACATAATTCATTGTTTTTATACATGAATCCAGTGTATTGTTATAAAAAATAAGATTTAAATCTAAAATTAATTCAGTTCCAGAATTTGCATCAATACTTGTATAATGACATGTTACAGTGTCATTTTTTGTTTCAACTAAATTTTTATTTTCGGTTATTCTTTTACTCACTACTGGTGGTTCAGGCGTTATTTTGTCAATAATTATAGCCATTACACTGTTGTATGATAATCCTGCTATTATGCAAATTATTCCTAATACAGATAAAAATATAGCAGGTTTTTTACTAATTGATTTTTCGTATTTAGCAACGCGTTGTAAATCAGTAAGATTTAAAACTTGTGTTTTCGTTAGTTCCTCTCTTGACATTTGTTGATTATTACTACTTTGTGCTTTTCTCATGCTTGCCACCTCTATTCTTAAGTTAATTATAACAAACTATGAAAAAATAGCCAAGAAAAAAAATAACTTTTTAGTTATTTTTAGTACGAGCATCAAATTTCTTGCGTTCTTCTGTGTTTAGTATTCTTTTTCTAATACGAATATGATTTGGTGTAATTTCTACTAATTCATCAGAGTTTATATAATCAAGTGCATACTCAAGTGATATTGGTCTTGGCCTTTTTAAAACTACTGTATGATCTGATCCTGCCGCTCTTGTATTAGTTAATTGTTTTCCTTTAACAACATTTACAGCTAGGTCATTATCACGATTACATTCACCTACTATCATACCTTCATATACTTCTGTTCCTGGTTCAATAAACATAATACCACGGTCTTCTAGGTTTCCTATTGAATAAGCTGTTGCGGCACCATTTTCCATTGAAACTAAAACACCAAGTTTTCTTTCACCTACTTCAATATTTTCATATGGGAGATATTCTTTAAAAGTATGATTCATGATTCCATAACCTTTTGTTAAAGTCATGAATTCTGTTGCAAAACCAATTAAACCCCGAGAAGGTATCGTATAAATCAATCTAACTTGATTTTCAAAATTAGACATACTTTCCATTTTTCCACCACGAGTACCAAGCTGTTCAATTACTGAGCCAACGCTTTCTTCTGGTACTTCTATTTGTAACTCTTCATATGGTTCACATTTTTGTCCATCGATTTCTTTTATAATTACGCTTGGTTTAGATACTTCAAGTTCAAAACCTTCACGTCGCATATTTTCGATTAATATACCTAAATGTAATTCTCCACGTCCAGCAACTAAATATGATTCATTGCTTGCTGGTGTTACATGTAGGCTAACATCTTTTTGTGTTTCACGCATTAGGCGTTCTTCTATTTTTCTAGCTGTTACAATTTTACCATCACGTCCAACAAATGGTGATGAGTTAGTACCGAATGTCATTTGTAATGTTGGCTCATCTATATGTAATTGTGGTAATGGTTCAATAGCATTATTATCACAAATTGTTTCACCTACTGAAATATCAGCAAGTCCAGCAATTGCTACTATATCTCCTGCTTCTGCTTCTTCTATTTCAATACGGCGATAGCCATAATATCCAAATAGCTTTTGAATTCTAAATTGCTTTGTCGTTCCATCAAGTCTACAGCAAGTAACCATTGAACCAGTTTTAATTTTTCCATTATGAACTCTCCCAATACCAATTCTACCAACAAATTCATTATAGTCTAATAATGCGGGTTGGAATTGTAATGGTTTACTAGAATCTCCTGCTGGCGAAGGAATTTCTTCTAGTATTGTATCTAGCACTTCAGTAAATCCTGGAGTTTGGTCTTCTAAACTATCACTTATTGAACAGGTTCCATTTAAGGCTGATGCATAAAGTACTTTGAAGTCCAATTGTGTATCGTCTGCACCTAGTTCAATAAATAAATCTAGAACTTCGTCTAATACTTGTTTACATCTTGCACTTGGTTTATCTACTTTATTGATAATAACAATAGGCTTAACTTTAGCAGCAAACGCTTTCTTTAAAACGAATCTTGTTTGTGGCATTGGTCCTTCATAAGCATCTACTACTAGTAAAACACCATCAACCATATTCATAATACGCTCTACCTCTCCACCAAAGTCCGCATGTCCCGGAGTATCAAGAATGTTAATTCTAACACCTTTATAATCTAGGGCTGTTGTTTTAGCAAGTATTGTTATTCCCCTTTCTTTTTCTAATGCATTTGAATCCATAGAAATATTACTAACATCTTCGTTATCTCTAAACATACCAGAAGTTTTTAATATTTCATCAACTAATGTTGTTTTGCCATGGTCAACATGCGCTATGATTGCTACATTTCTTTTTTCCATATATAAGTACACCTCTTTTTTACGACGTTCATCAGTATATCATATATTGCTCAAAAAAACTAGCTCTTTTTGTTATTTTTTCCGTATTCGTTGATTTTTATCTTAACAAAATATGATGTTGAAGCGACTGTTGTTGCTGTTAAAGTAATAATTTCTGGGCATAGTTCATAAGTTCCTGAAAGAATTATGCCTGATAATAGGATGTCTCCCATAAGTGTTGTGTTTAATACTAGTTTTTTTATTATCTTTTTATTTTGCATAGTATCACCTATCATAATGTATGCAAAGATATTATTTTGTCTTTTTTATCTCAATTATTTTTTTATAAATATAACTTATGATTAGCAGAAGTATAAGAATCTTAATTGGAACTTTTAATTTTTGAACATATTCATTTATTATGGTCCAATTGTTTCCTAAAGTGTAGCCGAAATATACAAAGGCAAATGTCCAAGGAATTGAACCAATGGCGGTATATATTAAGAATTTAGTAAAGGATAATCTCATAATACCAATGGGCAGCGATATCAACGTTCTTATTATAGGAAAATTTCTACCTATTAAGGCCGCTAAAAGTCCATACTTTTGGTACCAGGAATCACTTTTTTCAATATCTTCTTCTTTCATAAAAAAGTATTTTCCATATTTTTTAACGAAGGCTTTACCACCGAAGTAGCCCATGTAATAAATTATTATGGCACAAAAAACACTGCCAAGTAATCCTATTAGGAAAGCACCATGGAATGTAAATATTTTCTGACTAGCTAGAATACCTCCTGTTGCTAGAATGGCTTCACTGGGAATTATTATTATTATGGCTTCTAATACCATTCCTAAAAACATACCAAGATAACTATAATTGCTAATTAAATTAATAGCAAATTCTCCCATATTCATATCATCACCTTATATAATAATATGAATAATTAAAAGGAAGAATTAATAATTAATTAACTCTTCTATATATTCGTATAATTTTTCGCATTCATTTTTTTGAAGTTCATCTAGTTTTGAATGATGATTTTTCATTACAACTCCAGGAAATTCTTTTAACATTTCATAGTCATTTATATCATCACCTATTACAAAGATATCACTAGGTTGTAACTTTTCTTTTTCTATAAGATTTTTTAAGGCCTGTTTTTTGTTTGTTTTATTAGATGTTATATTTATGTGTTCTCTACTAACATAGGCATAGGTTTCTGTTGTCTCTTGGAGTTCTTTCACGATTTTTCCAGCTGTATTTTTATCTGTATATTTTGCTAGGGCTTTGACACAGTCATTTGGATTTTCTGTAATATTGTAGCCATCTTCTAAAAAGCATGGCATATTATTCTTTTTAAATACTTCTTGTATTTTTGTTACTTCATCTGCTGGTAGTAAAACTGTTTCTATACAATAATCAAGATTATTAAATATTTTGGCTCCATCTTCACAGATTAGATAACTATAAGGAATGTTGTATTCGTTTAAGAGAATTTTTATACTTGTGTAACTACGTCCAGTTATTATACAGAATAAATTACCTTTACTTATAAATTCTTTTAGCGATGAAATATTTTTCTTGAATATATTTTCATCTTTAACATATAAAGTATTATCAAAATCGCTAGCTAGAATTTTCATTTTCTCACCTATACCTTTTCTATATTTTATTATAAATAATATTTTTGGTAAAAAAAAGTGTTGACATATTATGAAGTTTTGGTATAATTAGTATTGTCTACTTTATTTAGTCGGACTTAGTCATCGGAAATTAAGGCTGAGGTTCGATTAAAAAGTTTATGTGCGGATGTAGTTTAATGGTAGAACCTCAGCCTTCCAAGCTGACTACGTGGGTTCGATTCCCATCATCCGCTCCAAATTGATAGGAAACTCGGAAATTAACTTCTGAGAGTAATAAATGCTAACTAGAAATAGTTAGTTTTTTTGTTATGTAAAGGAGTTGATTTTATGTTAAATATAGAAACAAAAGAATTAAAAATAAGTGATAAATTAAAAAGAAA
>CAVIRY010000112.1:2902-3455 GCA_963645255.1 bacterium | reverse complement strand
GGGAGATACTATCTATTTATATGATCAAATAGAAGACAAACAAGAAAGTTCACATGATTTTTCAAATAGAATAGCCTTGGACGAAGCAATGGATATGTTAGATACACGTGAAAGACAAATTTTAGATAACAGATTCATTATTGGAAAAACTCAAATGGAAATTGCTGATGAAATAGGTATCAGTCAGGCCCAGGTCTCAAGATTAGAAAAAAGAGCCATAAAACAATTAAAGAAAGTTCTAAAGTAATATCACAAGAAAATTTAGAATATATTTAATTGAAGTAGGTGATTGTAGTGCGCTTATCAGATTTGCAAACAAAAAGTATTGTTAATTTAAATGATGGAAAAAATATAGGAAGTATCATAGATGCCAACATTAATAATGATGGAACAATAGAGTCATTGGTAATTGAGGCTAATAAAACTTTTTTTTCAATAGGTCGTGAAAATGATACTGAAATCAATTGGAAAGATATAACCAAAATAGGCGAAGATGTGATTTTGGTAAAACAAAATTTTCATGACTAAATTGAAAACAGTTTGCCTTATGATA
>CAVIRY010000112.1:0-2816 GCA_963645255.1 bacterium | reverse complement strand
CTTATGATATTTTTAGCGACCATTTTTTCTTTTTTTTTATTGAATGAATTAGGAAAAAATGCCAGTTCAATTTTAAAAAGATACGTAAATGTCGAAGCTAAAAGATTTGCTAGCAACGTGATAAATTCATCAGTAAATGAAATAATAGAAGAAGAAATGACTGACGATTTATTCAAATTAAACAGTAACAATGGTAAAGTGGAAATTCTAGATTATAACACAAAGAAAGTAAATCATCTATTATCTAAAGTAAATAAAGAAATACATAAAAGGTTAACAAATTTAGAGGATGGACAAATTAAAGAATTAGCTCTATCTTCTGGTTTTAAAATAGAAAAACATCCAAATAACGGAGTCATTTGTAAAATACCCTTTGGCTCATTAAGAAAAAATTCTTTATTTGTAAATGTTGGCCCAAGCATTCCAATAAAAATGTCATTTATAGGTCAAGTAGAATCAAGTATTAATACAAAAATAAAGGATTATGGCATTAACTATTTAGCAATAGAAATTAATATATTGGTAGTTGTTGAAGAACAAGTAGTAATGCCAGCTATGTCTGAAAAAGAAAAATTAACTATAGAAGCACCCATAACAGTAAAAATAATTCAGGGAGAAATTCCAAATTACTATCTTTCACCATTTGAAAAAAATTCAAGTTTGAATGCTCTTTCAGTAGAGTAATCTTAAAATTAAATAAAATACAAATAAAAAATATATGAAATAGGTAAAATAAAGGTGTACTTTCAAAAAAGTCTTTCCTTGTTTTATATTTGTTTTAATATGGTTAACATGCCCTTGAAAATGAGATTAAAAAGTCTTATATATAATAAAATTATTTAGACAACTAAAGTTCTGCGTTTAAAATGTTTATGTTTTAAGTTCAACATGCTATAATGGACGTGAGGTGACGAGTAAATATGAAAACTGTAGAGATTAAAGGTATAAAATATGAAGTAATTGAAAATATTGATAATTGTTTAAATGTAGGTGAATTAGAAGAAAAAATAACTGACTATTTTGATAATTATGATTACATCTTTGGTGACTACGCATACGAAAAAGTTAGATTGAAAGGCTATAATAGCAGTGATAACAAAAAAGCTACAAAAATAAATAATATAAAAGGTCTTGACAAATATAAAGAAATGTATTGCAGTTTTGGAGCAAGAACTTTTCTCTTGAAAAAAATTAAGTAAAATGCTTGTAATTACCATAAAATATGATAAAATGTTAATATAAGAATAATAAGGGAGGCTATACGTATGGTAGAAAATCAAATAGAAAAAAAGGTAATGTCAATCGTTGCGAATGACGGTTCTATAGAGGATGTAGAAGTTATATTGGCATTTGAATTTAAGGATACAAATAAAGAATATGTAGTATATACAAAAAATGAAAAGGACGAAAATGAAAATATTACAGTTTATGTATCTAATATAGATCACTCTGGTGAAGAACCAAAGCTTTTGGGTGTTGAAAGTGAAGAAGAATGGAATCGCATAAAAGATGTTTTGAGAGAACTTTCTAAAGTAGAGTAGGAGGTTTAAAAATGTCTATATTATCAAATGTGGAACTATTAAGTGTTGAATTAAACACAATAAAATTAAGCTCCGATTCTAAAAAAATAAAATTTAAACAAGAGTCATATGCAAATATCATAAGAAAATACGCTGACTTTTGTAAAAATACGTTGATTCCAAACAAAGGTCCAGAAAGTGAAAAAATGCCAAGCCAAGAAAACAATCAACCTATCAGCATACCTGAAAGTATAGTTGTTCACATTGAAAATAAAAATTATGAAAAACTAGAATGCCAGAATGCAAGGTTAAAAAATAGAATTTTTGTACTAAAAGTTGAAGGGAGGCTACTTCCTCAATTAGCAGGAAAAAGAGCACTAAAAATTAAAGATAATATGAAACAAAATATGTTATCTAATAATGCTATTTCTTGTAAAAAAAATTTAGATATGCATAAGGAAGAGCATAAAATTGAAAAGGAAACACAGGAAGAAGAAATAAAAATAACAAAAAATGGTTCCTTAAGTGCAAAAATAGAAAAATACAGTGAAGAATTACACGACAACAATGAAAAGGTAATAAAGCCAATGCAAGCAAAGCCATTAATCGATATTGTAAATGATATGCAGAATATTAATAATAAGTTTAAATTAGCAATGGATGATGAGGAAAAGGAAAAACCTATAGTTTCTCCTGTTGAAATAGAAAAAACTGTTGCTCGTCCTATTTCTGCTAGAGAAAATAGTGATAACAATGAAAGTAAAGATTTTAAAAACATTGTTGCACCAAGACAATTAAAAGAGTATTTGGCAAAAGCTGAACAACTAAAAGCACAGCTTAGTGAAGCACAAAAAAATGTAGAAACAGCTAAAGCAGAGGCAATCAAAGCAAAGGAAAAAGCAGCAGCAGAGAAAAAAGAAGCTGAAGCTGCTCAAGAAAAATTGATGGAAACTATTAAAAAATTAGAAAAGCATAATGAAGAACTAGAAAAAGAAAGAATTGCTAAAGAAGAAGAAGCTAGAAAATATTCTGAGGAAAGCCAAGAGTACAGTGCCAAAGAAAAAGAGTATTCATCAATGCAACAAGAATATAAAAACACAATAAATGAAATGTTAGCTGTGATTGGATAAATACAAAAAAGCAAATAAATTGAATTGTTTGCTTTTTTTGGTCATAAAATTAAATGAGTTGATAATATGAAAAATACAATTGAATATTATTATGATTTAGATAATATTTCATTATTGAAGTCAGTAAAAGAAATTTATATAAAACACAATAATAACATATATGTAT
>CAVIRY010000111.1:559-5650 GCA_963645255.1 bacterium | reverse complement strand
AAAGAATTGAAGTTGGAAATAGGAGAATTTCTATTTTTAATGTATTTATATAATTTAGGTAATAAGTTTATATTTGATCCTAGTAAGTTTGCTAGTGAATTAAATTTAGATATTAAAGATGTTATGAATTATATAGGAACTCTTTCTGATAAACATTTTATCAGAGTAGAGGTTATGAAAAATGATAAGGATCTTATGGAAGAAATGGTTTTGATTGATGACTTTTATAGTAAGTTATCTCTTATTACTATGGATGAGGTTAATAATGTTTCTTCTGCTGATAGTTCTAATATTTATGAAGTTATAGAAAAGGAATTTGGTAGAACTCTTAGTCCAATGGAATATGAGATTATTAGGGCTTGGTTAGATAATGGTATGAGTGAAGAACTTATTCAGGAAGCTATTAAAGAGGCTACTTATAATGGAGTTTTTAATTTGAGATATATTGATAAGATTTTATATGAATGGTCCAAACTTGGTATAAAGACTGCTAAAGATGTTTCTGATAATAAGAAGAAAAGAGCTAGGGCTAAAGAAGAAACTTCTAGTGATGTTGATATGGATATTATGGATTGGGATTGGTTTGACGATGATGATGAATAGAATCGAAGAATATTTTGATTATTTGTTTCCAAATCCTAAATGTGAACTTAATTATACTAAAGATTATGAGTTGCTTATTGCTGTTGTCTTGAGTGCTCAGTCAACTGATAAGCGAGTTAATTCTGTAACTTCTATATTATTTTCAAAGTATCCTTCTTTAGATGAGTTAAAGAATGCTTCTATTTATGATTTAGAGTTAATTATTAGACCAGTAGGGTCTTATCATAAAAAGTCTTTATACGTATTGAATATTGCTAAGATTTTATGTGATGAATATAATGGTAAAGTTCCAAAGGATAGGGATATTTTAGCGAGTTTTCCTGGTGTTGGACGGAAGACAGTTAATGTTTTTCTAAGTGAATTTTATAATGAACCAGCTATTGCTGTTGATACTCATGTTGAAAGAGTTTCTAAAAGATTAAAGCTTGTTCATGCTAATGATAATGTTCTTACAATAGAAAAGAAACTTATGAAAAAGTTTCCTATAGAGTCTTGGTCTAAAAGACATTTACAAATGGTTTTATTTGGAAGGTATTATTGTAAGGCGGTTAAGCCTTTGTGTGATGAATGTAAATTAAAAGATATATGTAGAAAAAAATACTAGCAGTTTTTGTTGCTAGTATTTTTTGTGTGCCGTATGGCATATAACTAGGTAGTGAAAGTCCATTATACGCGTAAGTATTTAGGGAAACACAAAGTATTAACAGTGATGGAAGTCTGAAACAAAATCGTGGCTTAACGAACAAAAACTTAATACAAAGGCTGTATGAACGGATGAGGTTACAAAATAAACTAAAGTCCAAACGATACACGTAACTTTATGCAGTAAATCAAGTGAGTAAACGAGGAAAGTTATATGTCTTACCATAGGAGGTCTTGCAACGAATAAGTACAAGCGATTTAATACATCAATTGTTAAGGTCGGTCGAAAAAGGTTTATTGCAAGAAGTCAGCCAAGATCATAGTACTTATAGAAATATAAGGAAGGACTGAACTTAAGTACACTAAGATTATGTTAGTCATAAATCAGAATGAATAAAAGGTAGATAAGTAGAACGTATATCTATGTATAAATCTTTAAAAGATAAATGGCTAATGTTGAAATTAGAAAGTAAAGAAACTAACCAAGCGGAGTTGGAGTATTTCTATAGATGCAAGAATTAAAAAAATTAAATCAAGTTATAAGAGGTTGGATAAATTATTTTAAAATTGCAGACATGAAAATATATATGTCAAACATAAGTGAACACTTAAGGCATAGGTTGCGATGTATAATATGGAAACAATGGAAAACACCAAAACTGCAATTAGGGCTAGATAAGAACACAGCAAAGTTGTTTTCTTATTCTGGGAAAAGTTATTGGTCTACCAGTATGTGTGCACCTATTCATAAGGTAATTTCTAATAATAGATTGAGACAAAAAGGACTAGTATTTCCACTAGTCCATTACTAAAAAGTATATACTGTAATATAAATTGAACCGCTCAGTACCGAAGGTATGCTGTGGTGGTGTGAGAGAGACAAATTTACAAATTGTTGTAAGTTTTCTCTACTCGATTATTCTGTTGATTCTTTTGTTGCTGATACTGTTGTAGTTAAATATTTGGTTTTGTCTTTATATTTTACTGTACATGTGATTATATGTTTCCCTGATAAAATGATTGTACTTGGTGTGCATGATTCGACTGTTGCAGTTACTGCTGAACCATTATTTTTAACTATAAAGTCTGCAGTGTTAAGTGTTAGTGTACTTGATGTTGGAATTATTGTTGAACCTGTGTATTCTAGTTCTAGGTTTTCTTCGTCCTCTTCTTCTAGGTCATAAGTTGCTGCCTGACTTTGAATACCGGAATAGCTTTTATATGTTGCCATAACTTTATATGTACCATATGGACTTGACGTAGGCGTATATGTAAATGATGTTTTTTCGGTAAAGCCTATCAGTGTATTGTTATAGTAGACATTATATCCAAATGTTCCATAGTCATCATCATCAATGCCTGATGTACTTACTGCTTTCCAACTTAATGTGACTTTTTTAGTTATTTTACTGTATTTTGCATTAAAATCTTCTGGAGCAGCAAGTTTTTCTTCTGTATATGTTTCATCTGGTTCATATCCTTTTTTGAAATATTCATATACTACTGAGCCTGTGTAACTTCCTGCTAGTTTTGGAGGGTTGGTACCTGATACGACACCAACTTTGACAACACTATCTGGTTGTTTAAATGCTTCTCTGTTTGATTCCATAGCACCTGAGTTTATTAATGCGTTGAATATTTTGTCTTTTTGTACTGTGGCAGGGATGTTGTGTAAACAATATTCGCTATCAATGAAGTCATATCCATACCAAAGAGCAATTGCTGTTTTGGTCGAATATCCAACTACCCAGGAATCTCTAATGGCATCCCATGGTAAGTTGTTGTTTTCCATTGTGGCACTATCATAGTTCGTTGTTCCAGTTTTTCTAGCAACGTTAGTTGGATTGCCACCGTTTAGGTTAACATCTTGTAAAACACTTGTAATCATGAATGCTGTTGAATCTGACATTGCTTTTCTTTTTATTACGTAATTATCACTATTGTGTTCTTTTACTTCATTTGTATTTTTAAATACTATTTTACTAACACTATATGGTTCATTATAATATCCACCGTTTGAAAAAGCGGCATATGCAGCACTCATTTGTAATGGATTTGTACCAGAGAATGCTCCAATTGAATGTGCTTCATGAATTTTTGATGGTTCTGCGGTATCACCATTTTTATTTACACATTTTAGAGTATTAGTATCGTATGTATATCCTGTAGTACATACTTCTGGGCTTATTCCTAAGTTTGAAACAAATTCTAAGATTTTTTTATTATCAACTTGTTGGAATGCTTTTAGTGCTGGAATGTTACGCGATGTTGATAGTGCACGGCGTAGTGTTATTGTTCCATAATAGCCACCATCCCAGTTGTTAATTTTTCTTCCGTCAGAGTAGGTATATGGTGCATCTTCAAATAATGTATATGTTGACCAGTTGTTGTATTCTATTCCTGGTCCATAATCAAATAATGGTTTTGCAGTTGAACCTGGTTGTCTTTTGTTTTTTGTTGCATAGTTCCATTGACCGGCTTTGTTTGCGGAACGGTCTCCGATGTTACGCCCATTTCCTATAGCTAGTATTTTACCTGTTTCTGTATCTAGGACTGAAACACCAGCTTGTACTTTATCATTTATCCAAGTATAACTTTCACCATTCATAACACTATTTACAGCTTTTTGCTTAGTTGGATCCAAGTTTGTATATACAATTAATGGTGTTGTATATGGATTAACTCCATATTTATCTTTTATTTCATCAACTACTGTATCAATATATCCAGCGTATTCACTGTTATATGTGCTTCCAGTTGACTCTGAAATTAGGGAAGAAACAGGTATGCTGTTGGCAATTTTTTCTTCTTCTTCAGTAATGTATCCATGTCTTTTCATTAAGTATAAAACTGTTTTTCTTCTTTCTTCGGCTCTATCTGGATGTTCTTCTGGATTGTAATAATTAGGTGATTTAAACATACCTGCTAATGTTGCTGCTTCGCTTAAGTTTAATTCGCTTACTGATTTTCCAAAGTATGTTTCTGCAGCTTCTTGAACTCCGTATACATTTCCAGATAAGTAATGGTTATTTACATAATATTCAATTATTTGTTCTTTACTACAATTTTTTTCTAATTTAAATATAGCTAGATATATATCTTCAAATTTACGAACAATACCAGTAATTCCTTCTGTAGCGTAGGCATTTGTTAAACTGTTTTTTACAACTTGCATTGTTAGGGTAGAAGCTCCTCCGGCATTTGTACTTTTATGTAAAAGTTTAGCTGCTACTTGGCCGATAGATGCTTTTAAAAATCTTGGAGCATCAAAGCCATTATGTTGAAAGAATCTTGAATCTTCTGTTGCGATGATAGCATCAATTAGGACTTCTGGTAGCTCCTCGTATTTAACTTTTTCACGCATTTCGCTTCCAAGTTTGGCATATTCATTATTATTAATATCTAGGAAAGTTGTATTTTCTTGTGTTTCCAGTTTAGATGTAACATATTTAGGATCAGCATCTATTTTTATATATATTAGGAATGCTGTAAAAGCACATAATATTAAAATTCCTAATCCTAAAACAATCATTAAAATTATTTTTACAGCTTTTTTTGTTTTTTTACCAGATTTGCATTTTTCTAATATTTTGGCAACACCGATTATTATAGCGATACCAACTCCAGTTAATAGTGCAAAAAATGTTCCTAGTGTAAAATAACATAATAGTACAATAGCTACGAAAACTATTGCGAAAATTAACTTTGCTTGTTTTTCTTCCTTAGAAGATACTGGTGTTACACGTTTTTTTATGTTTTTTGTACTACTTGTACTGCGCCTTGGCATACTTGTTTTCTTATTATTAGGTCTTCGTCTTTTTATTTCTTTTTTTTGCATTTTAAATA
>CAVIRY010000111.1:0-549 GCA_963645255.1 bacterium | reverse complement strand
GTATATAACCTTCTTTTACTTGATGAGCTTTTTCCTTGAAGAAAGATATTGGTATTGATTCTCTTTTATTACTTTCTATAAACTCGATTAAGTCATTTGCCATTAATATATATGTTTCATTTAAACTAGTGAAACGGACAATTAAAAAAGCAATTCCTTTATGGTTATATATATTTTTTAAATGTTGTATTTGATGAGGATGAATATTTCTTAATGAAAATGAAGTTTTATTTTTGGTTTCCTTAGCTTCAAAATCAATATATTTTCCATTATATATACCATTGTAATCTGTTGTTGATGGTACAGTGAAGAAGGCTTGTGTTATTACAGCCTTATCTCTAGATGGATAATTTACTTTTGTTATTTTTACAGGTGTTGGCTTTTTATATATGTATGCTTTATCGATACTTCGATAATATTCATTGGTTATATTTAGATCGTTTTCTAAAGCCATTCCTCTATTACTAAATATAATTTCATGGTTGCTTTTTTTAGTAATTCCATTTGGATAGTTCATCACATCACCTATTGTTCATTATACTATAATAT
>CAVIRY010000110.1:0-2575 GCA_963645255.1 bacterium | reverse complement strand
TAAATATACTATTATCCATAACAATCATAATATTGTTATCATTCATAATTGTACCGCCTGTTTTACGAGCAACAATAAAAGACGTAAATTTATCAGATAAGACAAATAAAACCATTTCCTACAGCAACTATTCAGTACTTTTATGTGAAAAAATAGATACTGTGAACCTATATAAAATAACGAGTAAATCACGATATAAAGAAGATACATTAGAACAAAACATAATTAAATATGAAAAACTAACAACTGTAGACGAAACAATTAATAATGATAAAAAATCATTAAAAACACCAGATGAAGAAATCTACTTTTTTAAAACAGTTAATGGAATAAATATAAATATCCAAAATAATATAACAACAGTAACTATATATAAAACAACCGTAGATATAAATGATGCTAACGATACATTACTAAAATATTTTAATCCAAAGAAACAACAAAAAGAGTTTTATGAAAACCAAGGATACACATGTGAAGACATTAAGAATTAGTTTTTTCTAGTATGTTTTTTACACCATCAGTAGGATGGTAGATATTCTTAGGTTTAATATTTAAAAATTCATTTATAAAATCACTATAACTAATATCAGTAACAAGAAACTTACACTTCTTATAGTAAAGTTTCTTTTTTGTACTATCAGCAATTTCCCCTAAAGCACTTTCCAAATCATCTCCAGAGCCAGTATAAATCTTATATTTATATTCAATACCTTCATTACTTCTAGTAGGAATCATTTCTTTCATATAAATTGTATAACTACCATTCTTATAAGAAACACCAATGCCATTAATAATGGCTAAATCATTTAGTTCGTGATAGGTAGGTATCTTTATTACAAAGCCAAATAAAACAAATAAAATGGCTAAAACAATAATCTTTTTCATTTATACTCACCTCGATTAATATTTTTAGTTAAATATGAGTTTCTTTTCTTTACACTTTCTTCTCTTTTAATTATCGAGTCATTAATTTCATTCTTTTCAAATGGTAGAAAAGGTACTAAATAAGGTATGCCAAATACTTTTAAAGTCAACAATTTATAAATAATATATATCGTCCCTAAGAAAACACCATAAATTCCTAACATAGTTCCAAGAAGTAAAAGAATGATTTTATATAGTCGTAATGCATTAACTAGTTCTACTGAAGAAAAAACAAGTCCAGCGATAGATGAGATTGCTATTACAATAATCATAATAGGTGAGACTATTCCTGCACTAACTGCAGCATCCCCAAGTATTAATCCTCCCAAGATAGAAACAGATGAACCAGAAGTATTAGACATTCTTAAGTCTGATTCTTTAAGTATTTCAAAGCAAATAATCATAAACAAAGCTTCTATATAGGCTGGAAAAGGTACGAAAGTTCTCCCAGCTTTTAACATTAAAAGTAAATCTAATGGAACAATATCATAATTTCTAGTTGTAACAGCAATATATAAAGCAGGTGTAAATACCGCTATTAAAAAAGAAATAAAACGAATTATTCTAATAAAAGTAGTATTAAATGACTTTTGATAGTAATCATCAGTTGTATGAAAAAAATCAACAAAGAAACTTGGTAATATTAAAGCATATGGACTCATATCTACAATAATAACAATCTTTCCTTCTAATAATGCCATAGCACTTTTATCCGGCCTTTCGCTCATCATAATAGTAGGGAAAAAACTCTTTTGACCTTCAAGTGTAGTCTTCAAATAACTAGAATCAATTATTCCATCAATATTAATTCGCTCTAATACTTCAATTATTCTTTTTACAATTTTCAAAGAAGCAATATCATTAATATATAAAACACCGACTTTAGTTTTGCTTCTTCTTCCAAGTTCTAAACTTTTAACACAAAGATTAGTTGACTTAATTCTTTTTCTTATGAGTCCTAAATTAGTATTAAAATTTTCCGAAAAACTATCTTTTGGCCCGGCAATAGATAATTCACTTTCTATAGTTGAAACCCCTCTATCAAGTTTAGCCTTTACCTCAATTGCATATATATATTTAATACAAATAACTAAAAACCCGTTATTAACATAATCAAACATTTCATCATACTTAATTTTAATAATATTAGAAACTGGTAGAGTATTTTCTAATTTATTAAGAGACTTTTTATCAAGTAGTATCAATCTTTTCAAAACTAATTCATCAATATTAGAACTATCTGTAAGTACCTCATTGAAAAATAAAATCACTTTTTTGCCCTTTATAGACATTTCCTTAACTATATGATCCTTAGAATGCTTTGTCTTTCTTTTAATGCTTTTTACTAAACTCATAAAATCACCATATTATTATTATGTAATCATATTCAAAAACTATGTACTTTTTGTTATAATAAAAAAAAGAGGTATATTATGAATGTTAAAATAGAAAAACTAGATCATTTTGGAAGAGGAATAACAGAAATTAATAATAAAATTTGTTTTGTCGAAAATGCACTTCCTAATGAAATTGTTAAAATTAATATTATAAAAGAAACTAAAAAGTACTATGTAGCAGAAGTAGTAGATTTTATTGAAAAGTCACCTAGTCGAATTATTGAAAAATGTCCATATTATAGTATCTGTGG
>CAVIRY010000109.1:0-2438 GCA_963645255.1 bacterium | reverse complement strand
CTTCATTTTTAACTGGTTTATTATCTTTGTCTGTTAATGTTGTTGTACAGCCTGTTGTTATTAATAATAGTATTAATACTATAATTAATTTTATTTTATTTTTTTGTTTTAGCTTCATTATATGTGTCCTTTCCAATACTGTTTATTAGTGAAATGTAATCTTCTTCTAGTTCTTTATATATTTTGTCTTGTGCACTTCCTCTTAATATTATAATATAATCTTTATGATTTATATAGTTTTTTTTGTAATTATCGACAATTGCTCTTATTTTTCGCTTATATTTATTTCGATAAACAGCATTTCCAAGTTTTTTACCAACTGATATTCCATATTTGTTAAATGGTAAATTGTTTTCCTTATAATATATAATAAAACTTTTATTTTTAATTTTTTTACCTGTTTTTATAATATTTTCAAAGTCTCTAGCATTTTTTACAATATATAATTTTCTCAACTATATCACCTACTTTAATCTTATAGTAAAAAACCACTGACGTTTAGGCAGCGGCTTATTTGCAAAGTAGTTTACGCCCTTTGCGACGACGACGATTCAAAATATTTGTTTTTTTGCGTGCAAAGAAACCTAATTTTTTAGCTTTTTTGCGGTTGTTTGGTTGATATGTTCTTTTCATTTGCTCCACCTCCAGACATAAATCTACATTATTATAATAATATATGTGTAGTTTTGTCAATTAAAATCTTACTTTTTTCTTTTGGCTTTTTTATTTTTAAACAATATCCACAGTTTTGTGGAAATGTTTTTATAGTATGTGGAATTAAAATTTGTGGAAACTGTGGAAAAGGTAATTTTATTCTTATTTATTAATGTTTTAAGTTGTGTAAAAAAATGTGGAAATCGTGTTGAAAAAAATTTTTGCTACAAAATGGTTTATTTTTTTCACAATTTAATGTACACTAATCGTAGTTTATTTATCTTGTGGGGAGATGGTAGAATGAATGTCGATATTTTATGGACCAAGTTCTTAGGTCAAATAAAAGATGAACTAACTTCTTTATCTTTTACCACTTGGTTTGCTGATACGCAGTTACATAGATTGGAAAACGGTAAAGCATATATAATTGTTCCAATGCCAATACATAAAAAACATTTGATGGATAATTATGCTGATTTAATTACAAAAACTTTAAATGATATTACCGGTACCAATTTTGAATTAGTGTTAATTTTAAAAGAAGAAATAGAGGAAGTGCTACCAAAAAAAGTTGAAATAGAGGAGGTAGTAGAAGGTGTACCTAGTAATAAAGTACATTCAAATCTTAATACTAAATATACTTTCGAAAACTTTATAGTAGGCAATAGTAACAAATTTGCACATGCTGCTGCTTTATCGGTTGCTGAAAATCCTGGTAAAATGTACAATCCATTATTTATATATGGAAATAGTGGACTAGGTAAGACTCATTTGATGCATGCTATTGGCAACTATATATTAGAAAAT
Source organism: bacterium (assembly GCA_963645255.1). Lineage (GTDB taxonomy): Bacteria > Bacillota_I > Bacilli_A > RF39 > UBA660 > CAG-877. The sequence continues at coordinate 977 of CAVIRY010000109.1, read as the reverse complement.
AGTAATAAAAAGGTTTTATATGTTACTTCTGATCAATTTACACAGGATTTTATCAAATTAAATAAGAAAGATGATTCGGGAACCAATTTTAATTATGTAGACTTTTTTAAGAATAAATATAGAAATATTGATGTTCTTATAATTGATGATATTCAATTTTTAGGTGGAGCTACTAAGACACAACAAGAATTTTTTCATACTTTTAATTCATTATATAATGATAGTAAGCAAATAATAATCTCTTCAGACCGTTCTCCAGATGACTTAAAATTATTAGAAGATAGGCTACGAACTAGGTTTTGTTGGGGACTAACAGTTAATATTTTTCCACCTGACTTTTCATTACGAATGCAAATTTTAAAGAAAAAAATAATTGCTGGTAACTTTGAAAAGGAAATTTCTGAAGAAGTTATTGAGTATATAGCTTCGAATATTGGCACTGATGTAAGACAACTGGAAGGTTCTATAACACGAATTGTTGCTTATTCTACTATTATGGGTGGTGTTGAAATTACTTTAGACTTAGCTATTGAAGCTCTGAAAGACTTTATTAGTAAAGGAATGTGTGAAAAAAATGACATTCAAAGAATTCAAAAAATAGTTTCTGAATACTTTCAAATTTCTGTTGAAGATATTAGGAGTAAAAAAAGAAGCTCAAATATATCTTTTCCTAGACAAATTGCCATGTACCTCTGTAGGAATATGACAAGTGAGTCCTTTCCTAAGATAGGAACTGAATTTGGAGGAAAAGATCATTCTACTGTTATGCATTCTGTGGAAAAGATAGAAAATGAAATTAAAATAAATAAAGACTTGGCAAATATAATAGAAAAATTAAAAAAGGATATAGGTATTGTGTAAAACTTTTATTAACTTATATTTTTTCCACAAGTAAATTTTATTAAAATATGTAATAAATATTAATAAAATGAGAGTTTTCAACTTTTTCCACATTAATAATATAAATAATATAAAAG
>CAVIRY010000108.1:0-5227 GCA_963645255.1 bacterium | reverse complement strand
ACTTATTAAAGCTATTAAAAAGTGAGTTAAAAGTCTTAGAAATATATGAGGAATGTTTACAAATAGAAGATGATTCATTAGTATTAATTGCTAGTAATGAAGTAGAAAAAGAACGTTTAGATAAATGTTTAGAAAAGATTAATATATTTTATAAATGTCTAGGTTATAAAAAAAATATTGAAGTAATTATTCGAAAAGAAGAAAATATTTTAGAAGAAATAAAGAAAGATTTAGAAGTAAGTATTCCTGAAAAAGAAGTTAAACTTGTAAAAGAAGAAGCTACTTCATCAACATCATCAACAGAGAAGAAATATCATAGAGAGCCCAAGGATCCTAATAGTGTTTTAGGTAGAGGAATTAAAGAAGAACCAATAAAAATAAAGACTCTTTTAGGTGAGGACAATAATGTTGTAGTTGAAGGATTTGTCTTTGGTACAGATTACTTTGAGTCATCTAAAACGGATTTTAAAATAATTACTTTAAAAATAACTGACTATTCAGATAGTATATATTGTAAAGTTTTTGTAAGAGATAATGAGGAATATGCAAGATTAAGCAAAGAATTAAAAACAGGTAATTGGTTTAAAATAAGAGGTTATACTAAAAATGATCAATTTTCTAAAGAATTAGTTTTAAATGCTAGAGATATCATTAAAATAGAAAAAAATGTTGCTGTAACAAAAGATACTGAGGAAGTTAAAAGAGTAGAACTACAGTGTCATACAAAAATGAGTCAAATGGATGGTCTTGCTGATGAAGAGGCTTTATTAAAACAAGCTTTGAAGTTTGGTCATAAAGCTATTGCGATAACTGATCATAACGGAGTTCAGGCTTTTCCTCATGTTTTTAACTTTGTAACTTCACATAATAAAAATTTAAAAGAAGGTGAAGAACCATTTAAAGCTATCTATGGTGCTGAATTAACTTTAATAGATGACACTGTAAATATTGTCCTTCGTCCTAATAAGGATGTTTTATTAGATCAAACTTATGTTGTTTTTGACTTTGAAACAACAGGGTTTAATGCTGGTGGTGCTGACTCTATTATTGAAATTGGTGCCGTTAAAATTAAAAATGGGGAAATATTAGAACGTTATGATGAATTGATTAATCCAGGAAGACCATTACCTCAAAAAATTATTGATATAACTAACATTACTGATGAAATGTTAAAAGATAAAGATAATGAAGAAAACGCTGTTAAGCGATTTATCTCTTGGTATGGAGATTGTCCAATGGTTGCTCATAATGCTAAGTTCGATGTTTCATTTCTTGAAATGGCTCATAAAAAATATGATTTAGGAACATTTACAAATCCTGTAATAGATACCTTAGAATTATCAAGAACTATGGATAATAATTATGCAAGACATTCATTATCAGCATTAGTAAAAAGATATGAAGTCCCATGGGATGAGGATGCTCATCATAGAGGAGACTATGATGCTTTAGGAACGGCTTTAGTATTTCACAAGATGTTAAAAAAACTATCTAATCGTAATATTGATACAATGGATCAATTAGATACATTAGTTAGTAAAGATGAAATTCATAAATATGGTCGTGCTCATCATGTAAATATTTTAGCTAAAAATAAAACTGGACTTAAGAATTTATTTAAACTTATATCTTTAGCGAATACTACATATTTATATAAAACACCAAGAATTCTACGTAGTGAAATAGAAAAAAATAGAGAAGGTTTATTAGTAGGATCTGGTTGCTACGAGAGTGAAGTATTTAAGGAAGCAACATCTAAAAGTGATGATGAATTATCTAATATAATAAGATTTTATGATTATGTAGAAGTACAACCATTGGAATGTTATGGACATTTAATTCAAACTGGTGACTTTGCTAACGAAGTAGAGTTAGCTGCTAATATAGAGAAAATAATTAGAGTAACTGAAGATGCTGGAAAGATTATTGTCGCAACAGGTGACGTTCATCATATAAAAAGAGATGATAAAATATATAGAGAAATAATTGTTAATCAAAAAGTACCTGGTGGTGGAAGACATCCTTTAGCTAAATCAAGTATTAAAGAAATTCCTTCTAATCATTTTCGCACTACTGATGAAATGTTAAAAGACTTTAACTTTTTAGATGCTGAAACGGCTTATCGTATAGTAGTAGAAAATACTAATAAGATAGCGGATATGATAGACATTATTGAAGTAATTCCAGATACTGGTGGAATTCCTTTCTCACCTAGAGTAAAAAGTGATGATGGAAAAAGTTATTTGGATTGTCCAGCTGTTGTTACTGAATTAGTTTATACCAAGGCTGCAGATTGGTATGGTGATCCGTTGCCATATTATATTGAAGAACGTATCGCAACAGAGTTATATGGAGATATTGTTTTAAAAATAATAAAAGGTAAATTAGAAGAAACTTTATCAGATGAAGAGTTAGAAAAAGAGTCTCATAAACAATTACATGATACTATCTTAAAAGGTTTTGATAATGTTAAAGCTTTAGTTTCTGAACATGTAAAAGCAACCTCTGAAGAAGAACTAGATGAAAAAGCTCTTGAAAAACAGGTAAAAAAAGTATTAGGTGGAATTATCGGTGGAGGATTTGATCCGATTTATTTAATTGCTCAGCGTCTTGTAAAACACTCTAACGATGAAGGATACTTAGTAGGTTCTCGTGGATCAGTTGGTTCAAGTTTTGTTGCTACTATGATGGGGATAACAGAAGTTAATCCATTACCAGCTCATTATCGTTGTAAGAATTGTAAAATGAGTATTTTTTCTGATGAGAATGGAGTATCTTTTTCTAATGAGTATTCATCAGGTTATGATTTACCAGATAAAAAATGTCCTAATTGTAATGAACAATTATATAAAGATGGTCAAGACATGCCATTTGCGACATTCCTTGGATTTAATGCTGATAAAGTACCAGATATTGATTTGAACTTTTCTGATTTGAATCAAGCTAGTGCTCATGCTTATACAAAAGTATTATTTGGTGAAGACAATGTATATCGTGCTGGTACCATTGGTACAGTTGCTGATAAAACGGCATTTGGTTTTGTAAAAGGATATTGTGAAGAACATGGAATTATGGATATGCGTACTGCTGAGGTGGAACGTCTTGCTATGGGATGTACGGGTGTAAAAAGGACAACAGGTCAGCATCCTGGTGGTATTGTTGTTATACCTGACTATAAAGAAGTATTTGACTTTACACCATTCCAATTTCCAGCAGAAGATGCAACTGCTGAATGGCGAACAACACACTTTGATTACCATGCTATCGATCAGTGCGTTTTAAAACTTGATATTTTAGGTCACTCAGATCCTACACAATTACGTATTATTCAAATGCAGTCTGGGACTGATATTATGAAGGTGCCAATGGATGATAAAGATACTATGAGTATATTTACATCTACTGAAGCTTTAGGTGTAACAAAGGAACAAATAATGTGTAATACAGGTACATTAGGTATTCCAGAGTTTGGTACTTCATTTACTATAAAATTGGTAGAAGATACTAAGCCAACGACTTTTGGTGAATTAATTAAAATAGCTGGTCTTTCTCATGGTACTGATGTATGGCTAGGAAATGCTCAGGAATTAATTCAAAAAAATATTGTTCCATTTAAGGAAACTATTGGTTGTCGTGATGATATCATGGTTTATTTAATGAATAAAGGAATGGCTCCTATAAAAGCTTTTAAAATAATGGAGTTTGTTCGTAAAGGAAAAGCAACTAAAGATCCAGAAACTTGGAAGGGACATGTTGAAACAATGAAAGCTTCAAATATTCCAGAATGGTACATAGAGTCATGTCATAAAATAAAATATATGTTTCCTAAAGCTCATGCTGCAGCTTATGTAATGAGTGCTTTTAGGATAGCCTGGTACAAAGTACATATGCCTGTATATTTCTATTCATCTTGGTATTCATCAAAGGCAACAGATGTTGATGTTGAAGCTATGATTAAAGGATATGACGCTATAAAATCTAGACTAGAAGATATTTTAGCAAAAGGATTTGAAGCAACAAATAAAGAGTCTGGTCAAGCTGAAAGTTTAAAGGTTGCCTTAGAAGCTACAGCTAGAGGAATAAAATTCTTAAATGTTGATTTATATGAAAGTGATGCAACAGTTTGGATAGCTAAAAATGATAAAGAAATTTATCCACCATTTGTAGCGATTGATGGACTAGGTGAAACTGTTGCTAAAAACATAGTTAAAGAACGTGAAAAACAAAAATTCTTAAGTGTTGAAGATGTTCAGAAACGCGGAAAAGTTTCACAAACATTAATAGATAAAATGAAAGATATGAATCTTTTAAATGATTTACCAGATTCAAATCAATTATCATTATTTTAACTTGTTGACAAATAAGCAAAATAAAAGTATTATAAATTTATAAGTGTGATGACGAGTATTGGAAAACTCAGAGCAGTATATTATTAAAGATGATTCTTCTGGAATAAGTAAGGTGGAACCGCGGGTATACTCGTCCTTATGATGTTCTGGGAGTTTTTGTTTTTTTAGGGATGGTGGTAATTACTTGAAAATTGTAGGAATAAAATATTTAAATTGGAATAATTATAAAAAAATTAGAATTGGACATAATGAAATTTTAGTAACTGGCAAATTTGATTGTGATGAAAGTTCTTTGACTGATAAAAAAAGATTTACCGATACTTTAAAAGGATTAGATCATAAACATATAGTTGATGAAGTTATTGAACGTTTTCTATATAGTCATACTATTAATGGTGTTAGTAATTATGATTCTTCAAGAGGCATTATTAATGTTTTTGGAGATGGTGATGTATCTTTAAAAATATGTATACCAGTTGATAGAGAAGTTGCTGGAAGAGTAATGTCTAAATATAGACAAGATAGAATATCTTTTATTGAAAATATGGATTTATTAGGATGTAATATTTCTATTTCAATAGTAGATGGAAAAACTTCTTATAAAAGAAATGATGATAATAGTTATACGTTTTGTTTGTCTAGTAAAGCTGATAAAATTAGAAAATTTGAAAAAGAATTTTTACTTGGTTTTATAGGTTTAATGTTAAGTGATAGAGAAGTTATGATGACTAGAGAAGATGATTTAGATGAAATTGGTTGTTCAAAAATATCTTTTTTAGAAGAAAATATAGAAAGTGCTCAGAGATATACTTGGTATGGGGCACCTTGTATTAAAATTAAAAATAGTATGATTCCCATAGTAGATTCTATAGTTATTG
>CAVIRY010000107.1:3768-10937 GCA_963645255.1 bacterium | reverse complement strand
ATTTAATCTATCTTTAAATGGTACTGCCATAATAATCACCATAATAAGAGTATCACATAAACGGTTTTAATACAAAAAAAACTTAGTAAAGTCTTATAAATACTGACCAAACTAAGTATTTTTATTTTTATTCATTATTTTATCCTGATGAAAAACAACTCTTTTTTTTGAGCTGTTATTTATTTATTTATTTTTTTGTATATTATATGACTATAGGTTATATCATTTTCTTGATGGGTACAAAGTAGTTCTTTTTGCCATTCTTCTTTATTAAATGTTGGAAAAAAAGCATCTGCTTCTTTATTGTCGTTTATTTCAGTTAAAATGAGTTTATTAGCTTTAGGTAAAAATTCTTGATATATTTTGGCACCACCAATGACTACTACCTCTTCATCTTTATTTTCTAAATATTTTTGCAGCTCTTCTATACTATGAAAAACTTGTAGTTGCTCATTTTCTTCTAAACTTTGATGTGTTAAAACTAAATGCTTTCTTTTTGGTAATAATTTAGGTAAGGACTCTAAAGTTTTTCTACCTAATATTACTTCTTTTCCGATAGTTTGTTCTTTAAAAAATTTTAAATCTTCCGGTAAATGCCATAATAATTTGTTATCTTTTCCTAGTTCATTATTTTTACCTATTGCGGCGATTAAAGTTATTGTTGCCATATTAAATACCTAAATCGAACTTCAACTGTGGGTTTTGTTCTTTTATTTTTTCTCTTGGATAACCTATTATTTTAATGTCATTTACAGTAAAGTCATAGAAATTCTTTTTATCAGGATTTAACCAGATACTTGGATTACATTCGACAGGTTCTCGTCTAATTAATTCTTTTGCTTGTTCAATATGGCGATCATAAATTTGAATATTATTGTAGAACCAAGTAAATGTACCTGGAGTTAGATCTAAATGTCTGGCAATTAAGTTTAGTAGTACTATGTATTGTACTTGATTAATACAGCCAGCTGTTGCGAAATCACTTGAACGTTGTATTAGACACATATCAAGATAATCAACTCCGTCTTTTCCATGACGAACGGACCAGATTGTTAGAAATGCACATGGTTTTAAACCGTGAGGCTTATTGAAATCTAATTCTTGCCATAGACTAATTATATGTCTTCTACCATCTGGATTTTCTTTTATATCTTTAATTAAATTTTTAACTAATTTATGTTTTCTTACTGTTTCACCGTAACAAGAGCCAATGTATGGATGGCCAGCTTTATTTAGTAAGTAATTGCCATTTTCATCTCTTAGAGCCCAGTCTTTCCACCAGTTATTTATTTCATGATTTTCTTCCCATGTATTTTTACCTAATAATTCATCAAAAACAACTAAGTCATTACTTTCCTTTTGATATATCCATAGTATTTCAGCAATTGATGCCTTAACAGCAATGGGTCTTAGTGTTACTAAAGGACTTTCTCCTTTAGTTAAATCATATGTACACATGCCATGATTTACACTTAAGGTATGTGCTTTAGTTCCATCGGCATACTTTGGTCTTGGATTTTTATCTAGACAGCCTTCATCTAAAATTCTTTGTAATATTTCTTTTGTATATATATCACCTTTTGTCATGTTCTACCTCCTTAGACTAATTAATTGTATCATATTAGTCACTTTTTTTGTGTTGCTTTTGCAACAATTACATTTTTTTTACAAGAAACTAGTACACAATAAAAAACTGATACCTTTTTAGTATCAGTTTTTTATTAATATATTTTATTGTTTTTCTACAAAGCAATCGAACTCATTAATTTCTTTTGTACTCAAATCTGTTTGTGATAATTTGTCAATTAATGTTTTTTGTTCTTTATTTAATCTCTTTGGTGTGTACACTTTAAATATTACATACATATCACCTTTGTGACGGCGATATTCGTTATTTACACCTTTTCCTTTTATCTTTTGCTTTTCTCCTGAATCTGTACCGGCTGGGATCGTTAATTTTACATTTCCGTATAATGTAGGAATCATTTTCTTACATCCTAAGATAGCTTCTGTTATAGTAATTGGAACTTCTAAATAGATATCATCATTTTCACGAATATAATAATCGTGTTCTGCTACTACGTATTCTAAATATAAATCTCCATTTGGTCCACCATTTGTACCAGGATTACCTTTACCTGATACTCTTTGTCTATCACCAGTATTTACACCGGCTGGAATATTAATAGTAATGCGTTTATTTTTCTTAATCTTTCCAACACCTTTACATTCACTACATTTTCTTTTATAAGTTTTTCCTTTACCATCACAGGTAGGACATGGTCCTTTTGAAAGGAATGAGCCAAGGATTGTTTGTCTTTGACTAGTTACATTACCGGTACCATGACAAGTTTCGCAAGTTTCTGAATCAAAGCCACCTTTTCCATGACATTCATCACAGTCTTCAACAACATCTATATTAAATTTCTTTTCAGTTCCAAAGATAGCCTCTTCAAAATCAAGTTTCATTCTCATTAAACAATCGCTTCCACGTGTTGCTCTTGAAGTTGATGATGAACCTCCAAAGTTCGAAAAGCCACCAAAGTTAGATGTTGTTCCACCAAAGAAAGAATCAAAAATATCTCCAAAGTCAAATCCTGATGCATCAAATCCTCCGAAACCAGAGCCTGATCCGGCATAAGAGTTATTAACACCGGCATGACCATATTGATCATACATCTTACGTTTTGATTCATCTGATAATACTTCATATGCCTCTTGAGCTTCTTTAAACTTCTCGGCAGCATTTGGATCATCTTTATTCAAGTCTGGATGATATTGTTTTGCTTTTTTACGAAAAGCGCTTTTTATTTCATCGGCACTGGCACTTTTACTTACACCAAGCACCTCATAATAATCTCTTTTACCAGAATTATCTGCCATATTATTTTCACCTCTTTTACTTATTTAGCTCTAAAAATTCTTCTAATGTTTTTTCAAATACCTTCATTGCTTCATCAAATACTTTTGTATCTGTTAAATCTATATCAATTATTTTTAATACTTCTAATGGATAGTCTCTACTTGATGCTTTTAAAAATTCAATATATTTTTCTCTAAAACCTGGTGTCTTATTTATAATGTTTTTTGAAATATATGAGGCAATGGATAAACCAGTTGCATATTTATAAACATAAAATGGAGTATAGAAATGAGGAATTCTTAAGCATTCATATTTTACTTCTTCATCTATTTTTACTTTAGGACCATAATACAATTTATTTAAATCATAATAATAATTGCATATTGTATCAGGAGTTAGTATTTCACCTTTATCAGTTAATTCATGAATATACTTTTCAAATTCGGCAAACATTGTTTGTCTAAATATTGTAGCTTTAAATGTATCTAGACGGTCCGCTAATACATTGATTTTTTCTTCTTTTGTTTTAGCATGTTCTTCCATGTAATGTGAAAATAACATTTCATTTACGGTCGATGCTATTTCAGCTATAAAAATTGGATATTGGTGATTACAATATTCATTATATGTATCAGTAAAATATGTGTGCATTGAATGACCTAGTTCATGAGCAAGTGTTGATACATCATTATACGTATCAGTATAATTTAGCAATACAAATGGTTTAGTGTCATAACCGCCAGATGAATAGGCTCCAGATTTTTTATTTTTATTGGGATATTTATCTATCCATCCATCAGTAAAGGCTTTCTTTAGTACTTTTATGTATTCATCACCTAAGGGACTAAGAGCATTTATAACAATTGTTTTTCCTTCATCAAAACTATATTTTTTAGTATCTTTTTTAGTTACTGATACATAAGTATCGTATATATGAAAATCTTTTAATTTTAGAAGATACTGTTTTGCTTCAAAATACTTATATAGTATTTCTAAGTTATTATGAATGGTATTTATAAGATTATCATATAGTTCAACTGGTATAGCATCTTCAAATAAGCTTGTTTCTATACTTGATTTATAATTTCTTAATTTACTAGTTATACTTAATGACTCACATGTTGTTGCGAGTGTTGAAGTAAGTGTATTTTTCATGTTACCATATTCCTGATGGTATTTTAGGAATGCATCTTTTCGTACTTTTCTATTACTGTCTTTTAGATAAATACTATAGTTACTTGAATTTAATTCTACTGCTTTTTTATCTTTATCTTTTATTTTAGAAAATTTCATGTCAGCATCCATAAGATAGGACGCTGTATCTGAACTACTATCAAGTACTTTAGCGTACGCTGAAGTTATTTTTTCTTCTTCTTTTGTTAATGTATGATCTTTATATCTTAAAATATTTAGAATGTTATGACGGTGTTTTTTTAGTCCTTCTTCTTTATCTAGGTAAGATATTATTTTATCTTCGTCATATTCTAGTATCATTGGAGTAATAAACGATGTTTTTTCTTGAAATGATTGATATAAGTTAAGTACTTTTCCTGATAATTCTTGATAAGTGCTGTTTGATAAGTCTTCATCATTTTTTCTATTGGCATAAGTAAATAGTTTTTCTATAATTCTCATTGTTTCATTATATAGTTCAAGAAAATCTAAAAAATTTTTACTTGTTTCTAAAAAAGTTTTTTGCTTTTTTTCTAGTTCAGATATTTTTATTTTTACTTGTTCATAATCTTTTTTTAAAGAACTGTCATCTTTATAAATACTCTCTAAATCCCATTTGTTTTCTTCTAGTACTTCATTTCTTTCTAATAATTTTTCCATTTTATGATTAGTAATAAGAAGTAGCCTTATTTAGTACTACTTCTTATTTGTTCCTTTCTGGTTTTATTCCTCTTCGATATCTGCTTCTTTTACATCGTCATCTTTCTTTTTGCTCTTTTTTGTTTCCTTTTTTTCGTCTTCTTTTTCATCTTCATTTTCTTCTTGTTGACGTTCTTTTGCAGCTTGTTCATAAACTTTTGTTGCTAGAGCCATGGCTTTTTCTTGAAGCTTTTCTTTTTCTTTTTTAATTTCTTCTATATTTCCATCTTCTAGAGCTTTCTTTAAGTCTTTAATTAGGTCTTCTGCTTCTTCTACTTCTTTCTTATCAGCTTTATCTCCTAAATCTTTAATGGCTTTTTCTGTTTGGAATACCATTTGCTCAGCTTCGTTTTTGATTTCTGCTTCTTCTTTGCGTTTTTCATCAGCTTCTTTATTTTCCTCAGCTTCTTTACGCATTCTTTCAATTTCTTCATCTGAAAGATTTGTACTTGAAGTAATTGTGATTGATTGCTCTTTATTTGTTCCTAAATCTTTTGCTGTTACGTTAACGATTCCGTTTGCATCAATATCAAATCTAACTTCAATTTGTGGTACTCCTCTTGGTGCTGGTGGAATGTTTCCTAATTGGAAGTTTCCTAATGTTTTGTTGTCAGCAGCCATTGGACGTTCACCTTGTAAGATATGAATATCTACAGCTGGTTGATTATCAGCAGCAGTTGAGAATACTTCTTTTTTTGATGTTGGAATTGTTGTATTTCTTGGAATTAGTGTTGTCATAACTCCACCTAAAGTTTCAAGCCCTAGTGATAATGGTGTAACATCAAGTAATACGATGTCATTAACATCACCAGTTAAAACTCCTCCTTGGATAGCAGCTCCCATAGCAACTACTTCGTCTGGGTTAACCTCACGACTTGGTTCTTTTCCTAATTCTTTAGTAATTAAGTCATATACCATAGGTACACGAGTAGATCCACCTACTAAAATTACTTTGTCTATATCTTTTTTAGTTAATTTAGCATCTTTTAAAGCTTTTCTAACTGGTTCTAAAGTAGAATCTACTAAGTCAGAAATTAGATCTTCAAATTTGGCTCTTGTCAATGTCATATCTAAGTGTAAAGGTTCTCCATCATCACCTTTAGCAATAAATGGTGCTGATACTTGTGTTGATACCATACCTGATAAATCTTTTTTAGCTTTTTCAGCTACTTCTTTTAAACGTTGCATAGCCATTTTATCTTTTGATAGGTCTACGCTATTTTCTTTTTTGAATTCTTTTACTAAGTATTCAATAATTCTTTCATCGAAGTCATCTCCACCTAAATGGTTATTACCAGCTGTTGCTTTAACTTCGAAAACACCATCACCTAATTCAAGAATTGAAACATCGAATGTTCCACCACCTAAGTCATAAACTAGGATTGTTTGGCCTTCATCTTTTTCAAGACCATAAGCTAATGCTGCTGCTGTTGGCTCATTAATAATTCTTTCTACTTCTAAGCCAGCAATTTTACCAGCGTTTTTAGTAGCTTGACGTTGTGCATCATTGAAGTATGCTGGAACTGTAATAACAGCCTTGGTAACTTTTTCTCCTAAATAACTTTCGGCATAATCTTTAATATATGATAAAATCATAGCTGAAATTTCTTCTGGTGTGTATTTCTTACCTTCTAATTCTACTTTTTCGCTAGTTCCCATTTTTCTCTTAATGGAAGAAACTGTGTTAGGATTAGTTAAAGCTTGACGTTTTGCTGATTCACCAACAATTTTTTCTCCTTTTTTGAAAGCAACAACTGATGGAGTTGTTCTTCCACCTTCTGGATTTGGAATTACTTTAGCAGCTCCTGCTTCTAGTACAGCTGCACATGAATTTGTTGTACCTAAATCGATACCAATAATTTTACTCATATTTTATCTCTCCTTTTATAATTGATTTATTTTTACTGAGGCAGGTCTTATGACTCTGTCTTTTAATTTATATCCTTTTTGTAATACTTCTAGCACTTCTTCATCTTGATAGTCAGCTAAACAATCAGTTAGTAGAGCTTGCTCTTGATTTGGATCAAAAATTTCACCAACTCTTGAAATTTCTTCAACACCAAATTTTTGTAAAGCTCCATTTAATGATGCATACATTATTTTAAAGCCAGCTAAGAATTTCGATAATTCATCTGTTAAATCATTATCATCTAATTTAATAGCTCTTTCAAAGTTGTCTAGTATTGGAAGTATTTCCATAATTAAATTTTGATTTGAATATTTTAACATATTTTGTGTTTCTTCGTCTTTGCGACGACGGTAGTTAACTAGTTCTGCTTGAGCTAATTTTACTTTATCAATTAACTCCTGATTTAATTTTTCTAATTCAGCAATTTTTAATGTTAATTCTTCTTCTTTTTTATTTTTATTTTTCTTTTTCTTTTTATCATGTTGACATTCACAATGTTCACAATTACATTTTTCTTCAGTAGGC
>CAVIRY010000107.1:1047-3758 GCA_963645255.1 bacterium | reverse complement strand
GTTCTACTGTTAATTCTTCGACTTTTTCTTGTTCTTGATTCATATTTTCCTACCTTTCGATATTTTCTTTCATGTATTCTAGCATGGAAACGACTTGTTCATATTCCATTCTCTTTGGTCCAATTATTGCGATTGTACCTTCTTCACTATCAGTTTTAAATTTTGTTTTGATAACAGTAACATCATCATCAATATTACTTTCAGCACCAATGTAAACTTTAATATTATTGTCATCGTCTTCTTCAATACGACGAAGTGTTTCTTTATCTTCCAATTTATTATAAATATTTTTTATTTTTTCAATATTGGTACTGAACTCTGGCTGTTCCAATATTTTGTGTCTTCCGACAACATTTACTTCTTGATTAGTAAAGTCATTAAATACATGATAAAAAGCATTATATAATTGTTCATGTTGTTTTACATATTTTCCAATAATAGGCTTTATCTCATACTCTAATTTTTTACTTACTTCATCTATTGGAGTACCTGTTATGAGGTTGTTTATTAGACCAACTGTTTTTTTGACTTCGTCTAACGAAACATTCTTAAGTTTTATATTCTTGTGTTCGACGTGTCCTTTATCGGTTACTATAATTACGATCATACTAGCATCATCAATAGGAACTACTTCTATTTGTTTAAGAAGGTTCTCATGAGAGGTACTACCAAGTACTACTGTAGTATAATTCGTGATATCTGATATAACCTGCAAACTCTTAGTTATTACATCAGATAAGGCTAATTGTTGATTTCTAAAAACAATTTGTAACTTTAACATGTCTTCAGCATTCATCTTTTTTAACTCCATTAGGTTATCGACATAGTATCTATAACCAGCTTCACTTGGAACTCTTCCAGATGAAGTATGGGTTTTTTCTAATAGACCTGCATTTTCAAGAGCAACCATTTCATTACGTACTGTAGCACTTGAACATTTTAAGGCTTTTGATATTACTTTTGAACCTATTGGCTTAGCTTCTTTTATATATTTTTCAATTATTAGTTTTAGAATGCTGTTTTGTCTTGCTGTTAGCATTTTAAATCAACCTCCTAGCACTATCATTTTACTAGTGCTAATTGTATTTTATGACTTTTTTTAGCACTTGTCAACTGTTTGTGCTAATTTTTTTTAAAAAAAGAAAAGAGTACTATCATAAATACTCTTTTAATAACTAATAGGTCTTAAAATCCAGCGTCTAGATAATGGGTTTCCTCCATCACACACATTTATATTAACACCAGAGTCATTCATTTCAAAACTTTCTGTAGTAGTCGAAAGACAATTACCTCCAATTCTTGCTTTGATACTATACGTACCATCATTATTATATGAAATTTCCCATTGCGTCCATTCATATCCATCTGAACTTATTTCTCCATAATTTGATGATGTATTTACAGCAGTTTGAGCAAGCCCAGCACTATCCTTAATTTGAAGTGCTTTATTTGACTCCGTTTCTATAATTCTATAATAATCAGTCCCGGCAATTTTAGTTATTGCCCATTTTTGAGATTTATCTTCTGTTCCTAATGGCTGTAGTTCGGTATGTTTATCTGCATATCTTTTTTCATATTCTATACACGCTTGAGAGTTAGGATCGTTAATACAAGCTGTAGGATCTTCAACAACATTATTATTAAAAGCTGATAAAACTGATTTTGAAATAGTTAAGACTGATTCAAGTTGATATACTCCATTTGGTATAGCAGCTGTATAATCCACATCCCAGGCAGTGTATCTAACAGCACCATCGCTTTCTAAAACCATATTATTTGTACTATTAATAAGTGTTTTCCATGTTCTATCGGCATAATATATAGTTAAACTTTCATTATATCCATATTTGTCATCTGGGCTATGATAAACAGCTATTTCGTCCAATGTCTTTGCACTATTAAAGCTTATATAGGCACATTTTTTAGCTTGAGAGCTGGTGCTTTTCGTATATTTTTTAGTAAGACTGCCATCTTTTAGATTTGAATCAGTAGCTCCGTTCGGTGTTACTGTATCTCCGTTACTTTTAGCAACAATTTCGCTCCAAATAACTGAAGTAGCATCGCCTGTTGAACCTGAAGAACAGCTTTCAATTTTTATGACATTATTTAAATTTGAATTTTTAGTAGTTGGTCTTTCATCTTTTGTAGCATTTGAAACTAATGTTATTCTAGCTTTACCAGTACCTTCATTAATACCAGAGGACATTTTTCCATCGATAAAATAATAAGTTGTTGCTGTAAAAAGTTGTTCACCATTTCTATTTTTAATTTCTGTACCGGCATAGCCTGATATAAATGATGAGCCTCCAGCGCCTGAGCCAGCTATACCAGAATCGACAGTTGTTGAAGCCGATCCTGCTCCGCCACCGATATAGCCGCCGCCACCGCCAGCAGCATTATCTACTTGGGCATTACCGCCTTCTCCAATCCTTCCTGATGCTTTACCTTTTGTAGTAGTTGTATCACTTGATAGAAAACCAGAGTTTGGTTCTTGTGTGGTGTTACTTCCTAGGCTATTTGTCTGATAAGGTCCTGTTTGATTTCCACCTGTAGCAACTGTATAGTTACTAGATGAAGGATTGGTAGAGGCACCATTCTTTCCTATAAGACCACCGCCATCTCCTCCAGCAGCTCCAACTCCATTATATTGTGTTGCTCCTCCACCACCTGCTGCTACCATGATTCTTTGTTTAGTGTCACTTCCTACTCTA
>CAVIRY010000107.1:0-1037 GCA_963645255.1 bacterium | reverse complement strand
TCCGCCGCCCATACCGTATGTTCCTTTACCATTACCACCGCCATTGACACCACCAGTATTACCATTAGCCTTTCCACCAATGTAAAATGATAGTTCGGTTCCTATTTCTAGGTATATTATTCCAGATGTATATGCGCCTTTTCCACCTTTTATAGTAGTTCCTTCAATACCGCCGCCTTCTGCACCATAGAGTTCTATTTTATACCAACCAGAAGAAGGAACAGTATATGTTTGGTATGCAGCATTTTCATCATAAGCAATCGTTGTTGCGGATTGATTATATCTATTTAGTTCAGCTTCTATAGTTGAAACTAAAGACTTTGTTTCCTTTCTATTAGAAGCCATTATGCTCATCATTAATATAACTATTAAAAATACCATTATTAATAATGCATATAATACTGTTGATATTGCAAAACCTTTATTATTTAATTTCATTAGCATCACCTAAAACTCTCTATTCTATTGATATTTTATCATATTTTTTTTAATATAACCAGCCTAATATCACCATATTTTTTGGACTTTACTTCTTTTAAGGAATTAGGATAAATTATTTTATCTAAATTATCTGTCTCACAAACTATTAAACCGTCATCTTTTAAAACATCATTTTCTATTATTAAGTTTAGGCTTGTTTCAATATAATCTGTTTTATACGGTGGATCTAAAAATACTATATCAAATTTAAGATGTTGGTTTTTAAAACTTATTATGGCATTTTTATAATCAGACATTATAGCTTTACAGTTATTTACTCCTATGGTTTTAATATTTTCATTTATTGTTTTTATAGCTTCTTTGCTTTTATCAATTGCATAAGCAGTTTTTGCTCCTTGACTAAGAGACTCTATCGCTAGTGAACCAGTACCTGAGAATAAATCTAAGACAACACTATCTTTTATTTCATCCTGAATAGTTGCGAAAAGACTTTCTTTTACTCTATCCATGGTTGGTCTAGTTCCTTCCATGTCATATCCTTTTATAATTCTTCCTTTATAAATACCTGAAATTACTTTCATAAGCCACACTTACCC
>CAVIRY010000106.1:0-3957 GCA_963645255.1 bacterium | reverse complement strand
CTTTGTCTAAGCTTGTCATATTCTCTACTAAGTCTTTGTAAAATAACCATAGCGGTAGGTAAGAGTTCCTTCGTATCTTTACAAGCATAACCAAACATCATACCATTATCGCCAGCACCTTTAATAACATCATTAGTACCAAGTGCTATATCTTCACTCTGTCTACCAATATTGTCAACTATCTCATACTCGTCATTATAACCAATATCTCTTAACACTCGTTTTACGACTTTTTCAGTGTCAACTTTTGCCAATGTAGTAACTTCGCCAGTAATAAATATTTTTCCTTTCCCACCCATAACTTCTACTGCACATCTAGAATTTTTATCCTGTTTTAGACATTCATCTAGAATAGCATCACTAATTTGATCACAAACTTTATCCGGGTGACCTCTAAATACAATTTCATTACTATACAATTTCATACTTATATCCTCCAAACTAAAATTGTCATCTCATAAAAAAACACCCAAGAGATAACTTCATTTCTTGCGTGTCTAAAGTTATCTTATAGATCTAGCTTTACCACCTAATCTAATAGGTTGGTGTGATTTCAACGGGCTAGTCCCTCCATCACTCCTTATAAGATGTAAGTCAATTATACAATAAATAAGAAAAATTTAAAATAACTTTTTTCACTTTTTTCATATGTTAATGTCTACTGTATTCATATTAAAAATTAGCCAAACTAATATTTACTAAATTTACTTACATAAATAATAATGATACAATTACAATATATTTATTATTACCAATCAAAGAAAGGACTTTAATATGAAAAAAATATTCAATAAAATAAAATTATCGCACTGGCCAATATTTTTTTTAACAATTGTACTAAGTTTAGTATTTTTATTATTTCTTTTTACTGAAAAGTATATTTACACAATTATAGCATTCACAATTATATGCTTTGCCTCATTTAAGTTAAAAGTAAAAAGATTTCCAATCATATTGTTCATTGTATCCATGCTTACAAAGTTATTAGTAATTCTTATTATAAATCCACCAATAGAGTCTGACTTTTTAGTTATGTACGAAGCATCAAAGTCACTTGCTGTTGGAGACAATAGTTATGTAAACTTACCTTACTTTATAACCTGGTCTTATCAAACTGGACATGTTGTGTATCAAGCATTACTATTAAAGATAATTGAGAGTGTTTTCTTTCTAAAACTAATAAATTGTTTAGCCTTAACAGGAACTACTATGTTAATTTATTATATAGTAAAAGAAATATTAAATGAAAAGGTTGCTAGATTTTCTAGTTTATCCTACATGTTTTATCTACATCCTGTCCTTCTAACAACAGTCTTAACAAATCAACATGTACCAACATTTTTATTCTTTCTTGCCTTATATTTTATTGTAAAAGATGACTTTTTTAAATCAAAACCAGTAGTAAAGTATTTATTATCTGGCATATTAATTGGTATTGGAAATATTATGAGACCAGAAGGTACAGTTTTTATTCTAACCATTATAGTATATTTAATTTGTATTTGTTACAAAAAAGAAAAATTTAAAGTTCTTCTTCCAAAAGTACTATTAGTTTTAGCTAGTTACTTAGTTATTACAAAAGGAACAGCATTCATGTTTGAATCATTAAACATAAGTAAAAATGGTCTTAGTAATCAAGATCCATTATGGAAGCTTGTTCTAGGAACAAATTATGAAAGTCAAGGTCGTTACAATGAAAATGATCTAATTTATCTTGGTAATGAAAAAAAAGAAATGGAAATAATCAAAGAAAGAACCATAAAAAATCCTCTTCAATTTTCAAAACTACTAGCTATAAAAGCAAAGTCATTTTGGACAGGAAATAATCTCTTCTGGTCAAATGACTATTTAAATAGGGAGGACTTAAAAATAGCTTCTCATAAAATATCAGGACAAAAAGTAAATGAGTATTTGTCAGCCATAAATGAACACGTATATTTAATAACATTTATACTAGCGCTAATTGGACTATGTTCAATATTAAAAAGAAAATACGACAAAAGAGTTAATTTATTTATAATTCTTTTATCTGGCTACTTTGTTATTTATTCATTCATTGAAATAATGAATAGGTATACATACACACCAAGAGTTTCTATATTTATATTAGCTGGATTTGGTGCAAATTATATTTATGAAAAAAATAAAGAGTATCTTGTCACAAAAAAATAAAGTTCTAAAAAGGACTTTATTTTCGTCATAAAAGAAAAATTAGATATATTATCTAAGATTTAAATAATGGTATACTCAAAAGTATAATTACAATAAATGAACAGATTTCAACACCTAAAAATATATTAGAACTTGCAAAATCAAATATAATTGAAGCACCAAGTGCCCAAACCATAGCTACCGCTATAACGATTTCTGCGATTAAACACTTTCTTTGAAGAGAATTGCTACTACTTTTTTCTCATAAATACTTCCTCCTATTATCAAGTATGCATAAAAACTGGCTGAGTGATTATAGAAATGAAAAATAAAAGAATTGCAAAGGTGTTGTAAAAAGCACTTTTTTTATTTTAATCAGTTAAGAAATTATTAAAAGATAATTGTTTTAAAGAAGAAAGGACATAAGAAAAATGTAAGAACAAATAATTGACTAATTAATTATAATATGTTATATTATAGCCACATAAGTGATTATGTTGTGCAAAAATGCATATAATATTAATGCTATTAATAGCAATTAAAAAAGCAGGTGATTCCAGCCTTAAGTGGAACTTAAAAAAGCGGTGAAACCAGCCCTAAATGGTAATTAAAAAAGCGGTGATTCCAGCCATTAAATAGGAACTTAAAAAAGAAGATTAGAGAGCAGACTCTAATCTTTTGTTTTGTATAAATTTATTATATAATAATATTAGGTGATACACGTGATTAGAAATTTTAGAATAGTAAAAGTAGATTACAAATATTGTGACTATTTAAGACAATTTGATAATAAAGTTCCTTATAATGCTGGAAGTAAAGAACTTAGACCATTTATTGGTATTCTATTTGTAGTAAATGGTTGTGAATATTTTGCCCCATTATCAAGCCCAAAAGCAAAACACTTAGATATGAAAAACAATATTGACTTAGTAAAAATAGACGGTGGGAGATTAGGTGTGATAAATTTTAATAATATGATTCCGGTTAAAACGAATAATTATGAGTTATTTAATCTTAATAGCAAGCCAACTAGCACACCAGAACTAAAAAGACAAAATTTATTAAAAAGTCAATTATTATGGTTAAATAAAAACACTTTAATAGTTAAAGGTAAAGCAATTAAATTATATGATAAATATAAAGACAATAAATTACCAGATAGAATAAAAAGAAGATGCTGTAACTTTATTTTATTAGAAGAAAAATGTAAAGAGTATAAATAGTAATATATAATTATTGGAGAAAAAATGATAATATGGATAAATGGAACATATGGTGTAGGTAAAACTAGTACTGCACTAAAGATTTGTGAAAAACTGAAAAATAAAAAAGTAGAACTAATAAGTTCAGATTATTATCAAGAAATAATAAAAGAAATTGCAGAACTTGGTGGGAGAGTATTGCCACAAAATAATAAATTATTTCTAAGTAAGTTTAAAGAAATTGTGTAACAAAAAAAATTTAATTCGCCAAATATAATAATTATAGATATGGCAATAACTCAAAAGGAATGCAAGGAAGAATTATTTGATTACTTAAATAAAGAGTATAAGGATTTTTTTCATTTTATTCTTACTGCTCAGTTTGAAACTGTGCAGGATCGAATTAGTATGGATGATGATAGAGCTAATGAATATAAGGATGACGCACTATATTATTTAAACGAAAATGTTATGTTTTTAAGCAATAATTTTCAAAGTGCTATTTGGATAGATACAAATAACAAAGGCATTGAGGAAATAGCAATAGAAATAATCCAGTATATTAAAAAGATATTAGATTTTTAATAACTATCTACCTTTTAAT
>CAVIRY010000105.1:1408-2358 GCA_963645255.1 bacterium | reverse complement strand
ATTTTTTGATAAAGTTTTATCAATGAAATTAATATCTTTTTCATATTTTTCCAGTTCCTTTTTAATTATCTTGTATCTCAATTTTACTATAATTAATAAAAAAAGGCAATTATAAGTATACTAATTTGATTTATTTTGATATACTTATCTATGGTGAAGATTATGAATGAATTATTTGAAAAACTTAATATTAAACCTAATGATATTAAACTTTATAATACAGCTTTTTTACATAGTAGTTATGCTAATGAACATAGAGCTAAAGCGGATTATGAAAGATTAGAATTTTTAGGAGATTCGGTAGTAGACTTAGTTATTGCTGATTATTTGTATTCATGTAAAAGTGAAAGTGAAGGAGAAATGACTAAGGTTAGAGCTAGTTATGTTTGTGAAAATGCATTGTATGAATACGCTACTAATTTAGGACTTAATAAGTATATTAAGGTTGGTCACGGAGAAGAAAAAGAAGGAGGTAAATATAAGAAGGCAATAGTTGCGGATATATTTGAAGCTTTAATGGGCGCAATATATATTGATTTAGGATACGCTACAGCAAGAAGAACTGTATTAAATATAATGGTTCCTTATATTGAAAATCCAGATATTACATTCTTTAGTGATTATAAGAGTGCTTTACAAGAATATGTTCAAACTGAACAAAAAAGTCTTGTTTATGAGTTGGTAGAAGAATTAGGACCAGCACACGATAGAACATTTAAAGTTGATGTTAAAATTGATGATATTGTTTATGGTACTGGTATTGGTAGTTCTAAAAAAGAAGCAGAACAAGACGCCGCAAAAAAAGCTCTTAATAAATTAGCGATTTAGTTTTAAGTTGGATATATCATAAAGTGAGTTTTTATTTGAAATTTTTGACATTTAATGATATAATGGCTATGCATTTTAGGGACGCCTTTATATCATTTATTAATTATGAAAGGAGAAAATAA
>CAVIRY010000105.1:0-1398 GCA_963645255.1 bacterium | reverse complement strand
AGTAAAATTAAAATTTTTAGTTTAGGCGGATTAAACGAAAATGGAAAAAATATGTATGTTGTTAAAGTGGATAAAGATATTTTTGTTTTTGATGCTGGTTTAAAATATGATAATGATTTAAACTTAGGAATTGATTATATTATTCCAAGTTTTGATTATTTAATAAAAAATAGAAAAAATGTAAAGGGTATATTTTTGACACATGGTCATGAATCTAATATGGGCGCTGTACCAGATATTTTAGCTAGATTACCAGAGATTAATGTTTATGGTACTAAGTTAACTTTATCGATGGTTAAGAATGATATGACTAAGGAAGAAATAGATAGAACTAATTTTAAAGAGATTAGACCGCATTCTAAAATTGCCTTTGGTAAGAATGCTTTATTTCCTATTAGTGTTACACATTCTATACCTGATGCAGTTTGTTACGTTTTATATACAGAGGATGGAGCAATTGTTTATACAGGTGACTTTGTTTTTGATTCAACTGTTCCTAATATATATAAGACTGATATTGGTAAACTTGCTTATGTTGGTAAACAAGGAGTCTTATGTTTATTAGCTGAATCTATTTATGCAGATAGAATAGGTCATACTAGTCCTAATAATAGAGTAGCTGGATTTATTAAAGAAGTTTTTGCTAATAATCCTAATCGTATAATTGCGACTATTTTTCCGGCACATTTTTATAGAATACAGGAAATTTTTAATGAGGTTTTATGTACGCATAGAAAAATAGTTATCATGGGTAAGAGTTTACAAGAAAGTATTAATAGAGCACTTGATATGGGATATTTGACTTTTGATAAAGGTAGAATAGGTACGCTAAGTGATTTAGATAATAAAGATGTTGTTGTATTTATTTCTGATGAGAAAGAAAAGCCTTTTGCTAATTTGGAAAGAGTTATAAAAGGTTATGATAAGTATATTAAGATTAAGGATACTGATACTATTTTTATTACTGAACCAAGTTATGCTGGAATTGAAAAAAGAATGGCTCTTATAATGGATGAGATAGCTATGCTAGGTGCTAATGCGATATCTTTGTCTAGTAAGAAACATTTATTACATCACGCATCTAGTGAGGATTTAATGCTTATGATTAATTTAATGAATCCTAAGTATTATTTTCCAGTTAAAGGTGAATATCGTCATCAATATGCTAATGCTGAGATAGCTGAGGCTTTGGGGGTTCCTAAAGAAAATATTATTTTAAAACAAAATGGTGATGTTTTAGAGTTAGTTGATGGTAAAAATACTAATTCTTTAGAACATGTTGATGTTGATGAAATATTAATAGATGGTAATAGTCAGGGAGATATTGGAGATTTAGTTTTAAAAGACCGTGAAATGTTAGGTGAAAATGGTATCGTTATAATAAGTTGTACTTTAGAT
>CAVIRY010000104.1:2222-13728 GCA_963645255.1 bacterium | reverse complement strand
AATAGTCCTTCCTTAGCAAGATAGCTGTCTTTATCAACAAGATAAATATTAGTGCCATTATCTTCGCCTAGGTCTTCAAAGCCTGATTCTAGTACTGTTAGAGCTGTTCTAGTATCAGAGCTGTTAATATTTATAAATACTTCTTCCATTCCTAAACCTTTTATGGCATATGATGTTGTTGCTTGTAACATCATCTTTTTAGTACTCTCATTCTTCGAAGGAAGAAGTGTTAAATAGCAAGACTTTATGTCTTTATAACAGTCAAGCATACAACCTGATATTAGAGTAGAATCTTCTTCAAGAAATAAGAATTGTTCTACTTCATTTGAAGTCCTTATATAATCATTATAACCAGATTCTGTATACTTATCCTTGGTAGCTTTTAGAGCGTGTGATACTCCAAGGTCTTGAAGTGACGCAGCTTCATAATTTTTGATAAGTTCAGTATGTCTGTTATCATAAGGATTTGCTATTAAAAGGCTTTTTTTTGCCATAAGAAGTCACCTACTTTATTACTTCAATTCCTGGTAATTTCTTTCCTTCTAGATATTCAAGAGTTGCTCCTCCTCCAGTAGAGGCATGATATACTTTATCTTTATATCCTAAAGTTGCTGCAGCGGCTACAATATCACCACCGCCTAAAATAGCTTTTATATTATTATCAACAAGGTATTTTAAAATTTCTTTTGTTCC
Source organism: bacterium (assembly GCA_963645255.1). Taxonomy (GTDB): domain Bacteria; phylum Bacillota_I; class Bacilli_A; order RF39; family UBA660; genus CAG-877. Next base: position 13,035 of record CAVIRY010000104.1, on the reverse strand, counting down.
TTCTTGATAATTTTCAAATTCATAGACACCTAAAGGTCCATTCCATACTACTATTTTAGCATCTTTTAAGTAATTTTCATATAGTTCTGTTGTTTTTTGGCCAATGTCTAGACCTAATTCATTATATTCAAGTTCAGTTATGTCCTTAATTTTAATTGGTGTATCATTTGAATATTCTGTTGTTGCTTTAACATCGACTGGTAAAACTAGTTTTTCTGAATGATTCTTTAACATTTCTGTACAGAAGTCTAGACTCTCTTGATCAACTATTGAGTTTCCAACTTCGTATCCTTCAGCTTTTAAGAATGTAAATGCCATTCCACCAGCGATTAATATCTTATCGGCTTTAGTAACTAGATTTTCAATTACACCTATTTTATCAGCAACTTTTGCACCGCCTAATATTACAATAAATGGATGTTCGGGACTATTTAACTCACTTAAAGCATTTAATTCTTCTTCAATTAAGAAACCTATTGCTGATGTTTTTGGTAGATTACTTGCTATACCAACATTTGAAGCATGAGCTCTATGTATTGTACCAAAGGCATCATTAATAAATACATCGCCAAGAGAAGCCCAGTATTTACCAAGTTCTCCATCATTAGAGCTTTCCTTTTTACCATTTAAATCTTCATATCTAGTGTTTTGAAGCAGAACAATATCTTTTTCTTTCATATTAGAAATAGCATCTTCTACAGCTTGACCTGTCGTAACAGGAACAAATGTTACTTTCTTATCTAATAATTCACTTAGACGAGTCGCAACTGGAGCTAAGTCATTTTTCTTTAAATCAGCTTCTTCTTTTACTCTCCCAAGATGTGATAAAAGTATAACTTTAGCATTATGTTCAAGACAATAATTAATTGTTTTTAAACTAGCTTTGATTCTAGTATCATCAATTATCTTTCCATCTTTAATAGGTACATTAAAATCACATCTAATTATTACTTTCTTTCCTTCTATATTAATATCTTTTATAGTTTTCATAGGCTAATCCTCCTTATTCATATAAAGTATAGCATTTTTCATTGTAAAAAAAAAGAAATAGAACTGATTTGATAAATATATATACGAAATTAAAAATGTGTTGCCTTTTATAATCAGTTCTTTATTCACTTTTCTACTTTTCCATTAAGTATTTAGCTGTTCTTACCATTTGAGCAGTGTAACCCATTTCATTATCATACCAAGCTACTACTTTTAGTAATTGTTTTCCGTCTACTTCTAATATGTTAGTAGATAAACCATCCACTACTGAACCAGCTCTTCTACCAATAACATCGCTTGATACGATAGGATCATCTGTATATTCAAGAGTTTCATTAGTAGCATCTTTTAGAGCTTGGTTTACTTCTTCTACTGTTGTATTCTTCTTTAATTCTAACACTAAGTCTACTACTGAACCTGTTGTGACAGGAACTCTCATTGCAACACCAGCTAATTTTCCTTCTAGCCTTGGACATACTTTTCCAATAGCTGAAGCTGCCCCAGTTGAAGCTGGAACGATGTTCGCTCCGCAGGCTCTTCCACGACGAGCTTTTATTCCTTTTTTATGAGCAACATCTAAAATAGCTTGATCATTAGTGTAGGCATGAACTGTTGTCATATAACCTTTTTCTATACCAAAAACTTTGTCAATAACATTTACTACTGGTGCTAGACAGTTTGTAGTACAGCTTGCTGCTGAAATAATTTGTTCATCTCCTGTTAATATTTCATGATTAACATTGTAAACAACTGTTTTTACATCTCCTTTTGCTGGTGCAGAAATAATTACTTTTTTAGCTCCAGCATTGATATGAGCCATAGCCTTTTCATCTGATGTAAATAAACCAGTACATTCAAATACTACATCAATATCTAAATCTTTCCATGGTAACATAGCAGGATCTTTTTCAGCATAAACCCTTACTTTTCTTCCGCCTACTACAATGTAGTCTCCTTCAAATGTTATTTCATTAATACGATAATTTCCATGATTAGTATCATACTTTAATAAATATGCTAATTGTTCAGCATCTGTTAAATCGTTTATTGCGACAACTTCATAGTCAGCATTTTCTTCCATTAAACGAAATGCTAAACGTCCGATTCTTCCAAATCCATTTATTGCGACTTTAATCATATTATCATCCTCCTTATATTTTCATTATATAGTTTTACTTTTTTTGTTTCAATATATTCCGTTTTTTTTGACACTTTTAGTTGTAAAAAAATATCCATACACAATATGGATATTAATCTTTAATCATGGAAACAACCATTTCCAATAAATTCTCTTAATATTGAATCTGCTGGTATATCGTCTGCTGGTATTGGTAAGAAAAGCCTTAAGAAATTTATTAATCTTTTTGCTTCTTCATAATACGGTGAATCATTTGAAACTGAATATAGTAATGGCTCAACATATGTTTTTAAAACTCCTATTTCATATATTAGAGCTGAATTTATAGTATAGTCAGCTTCATCTTGAAATGGGAAAATATATTTTTCTTCACCTATTCTTACACTTGGCCAAGTGCGTAGTGTGTGTTCAACGTCATATCCTCTTGTTCTATTATCCCTGATTATTCTTCTTAATAATCTATTATCTGTTGTTGAAACACGATTATGTTCATCCATATTAAGTTCTGTTAAAGCTGAAATATAGATTTTGAATTTATTTTCTCTTGGGATATTAGTCAATATTTTCGGATCAATTGCGTGAATTCCTTCTATAACAATGATATCATCTTCTCCAAGTTTTAACTTGTTGCGATATTCTTTTTTACCTAACGCAAAGTTAAATGTTGGTATGGTCACTTCTTTTCCTTCAAGTAATGAGCCAAGCTGACTATCAAATAATTTTAAGTCTATTGCTTCTAAACATTCATAATCTGGATTACCATTTTTGTCTTTAGGATTGTCTTCTCTTTCGACAAAGTAGTCATCCATTGATAATACTTTAGGTTGTAATCCAAAACTTTGTAGGAACATACATAGTTTTCTTGAGGTTGTTGTTTTTCCAGATGATGATGGTCCAGCAAGTAGAACTATTCTTATTTTTTTCTTATTGTCATTTATACGTTTAGCTAACATTAGTAATTTATTACTTTGTAATGTTTCGTCGATTCTTATTAAGTCACTTATTTTTCCTCTTGATATTACTTCGTTTAATTCAACTGAGTTTTCTACCTTCATTATTTTTGCCCAGTCACGATATTCTTGGAATACTTCAAACATACCAGGATGTGGCTCATATTCTTTTATTTTGTCTGGGATATAGGTAGTAGGAAATCTTAATAGGAAACCATCTTCTTTTATATAAGTTAAGTCAAAAGCACCTAGTTTTCCAGTTGAAGTTGGCATTAGATTATAAAAATAATCATAGTAGTTACCTAATCTATATAGTGTTATATAGGTATTTGTGTTATATTGCATTACGCCTGCTTTAACATGTTCTTTTATTTTTTCATAGTACTCGATTGCTTCTAATCTATCAATAGTCATTTTTGTTATTGGCATGTCTAATGAAACAATTCTGTTCATTTCTTCTTTTATGGCAGTTAATTTACTTGAAGTTAGATGGAAATTTGTTTCTATATAAATACCTTTATCTAGAGAATGTTGGACAACAACATTGGCACTCTTTCCATATAATTTCTTTATAGCGTACACTAAAATAAAAGTCAATCCTGAAATATGAGTTCTATTACCTTCACGTGAAGTTAGATCCAAAAACTCTATATTTGACTTATCTGTTATTGGCGCAGTTAACTCTTTTAAAATATTATTTACTTTTGCCAAAAGTATTGGATACTTATATTTACCCTGGAATTGACTAGCTATTTCTTCTAGTGTTATACCTTTACTCACTTGATATTTGTGCTTTCCAATTGTTATTTCAAATGTATCTATCATTTTATCACCCTTTTTATCTTTATAGTATTATATCATGATTTATTCTATAATTATATGCATATTTTATTTTTTTTACACTATACTATGTATAGGTGATATTATAATGAATTTAGTTCCAATGGTTGTTGAAAAAGAATTATCTGGTGAAAGAAGTTATGATATATTTTCAAGATTATTAAAAGATAGAATTGTATTTATTTCAGGAGAAATAGATGATAATTTAGCTAACAGAGTTATTGCTGAACTTTTATATTTAGATTCTGTAGGAAATGAAGACATTAATATTTATATTAATTCTCCAGGTGGATCTGTTTCAGCTGGAATGGCGATATACGATACAATGAATTTTTTAAAAAGTGATGTTTCAACTACTTGCTTGGGTATTGCAGCTAGTATGGCAGCTTTTTTATTGTCATCTGGTAAGGAAGGAAAACGTTATATTTTACCTAATGCTGATGTTATGATTCATCAACCGTTAGGTGGTGCACAAGGTCAAGCTACAGATATTAAAATAGCATCTGATAGGATTATTAATTTAAGAAAAAGATTGAATAAAATACTTTCTAAAAATACTAGTCAGTCTTTAAAGAAAATTGAAAAAGATACAGAAAGGGATAATTACTTGAGTGCTAAAGAAGCTTTAGATTATGGGCTTGTTGATAAAATTATTGCAGAAAAAAGTTCTAGAATTTGAGATATTAAAAAGAGAAAAGTAAATTAGTTACCTTTCTCTTTTTGTGTTAATTTTTCTAGTCGTTCAGCTAATTCTTTTATTTTTCTAAAACGGTGATTTAAACCAGATTTAGTAATTGGCTTACCTGTTTCTAAAGTAATTATTTCACTTAATTCTTTTAGTGAAGATTCTGGATATTTTTTACGATAGTCAAAAGCTTGTTTTGTTCTTTCATCTAATAATGCATAACCAGAGGCTTCTTCAATAACTTTAATTTGTTCTAATTGCTTTTCAGCGGTTAAGAATACTTTATCCATATTTGCTTGTTCACAATTATTTAGTCTATTAGTTTGATTCTTTTTTTCTCTATAAATTCTAGCGTTTTCAAAGAATAGAACAGCTTTATTAGCACCTAGTATTTTTATATAGTCGCTAATTTTTTCAGCTTCTTTTATGTATATCATATATCCTTTTTCTCTATTTAATATTTTGGCATTTAAATCGAAGATATTTAATAGTTTTTGGATAAAGACTGCTTCTCCTGGCTTTGATATTAATAATTCCATGTGATATCTAGAAGTCTCTGGATTATTTATACTACCAGTACATAGGAAGCCACCTCTAAGGTAAGCTCTTATTTCTTCATTAGCACCAACGATATAAGTTGGTGGTGTATCTAAATAATTATTATTTTCATCATAATAGCCAAGGTCTTTTAAAATTGTAGGTAGTTTTTGATTTAATGATAGTAAATAAAGATTCTTTTTATTGAAATTTAAATTGTCTTTGATTTCTATATTCAGGTCAACTTCATACAATTTTTGGAAGAAGCTTTGTAATCTGTCTATTGTAAATTCATTTTCTGTTGTTAGAAAAAGGGTGTCATTATTTATGTAAGCGTTATTTCTAACAAAGCCAGATAATTCCGCTATCATTTCAGAATTTGTGCTTGATAAAGACGATATTTCTTGTTTTATTTCTACTGTGTATGACATACTAGTTCCTCATTAAATATGAAAATATTAGGGAACTAAGTTTTAGACTATTATGTCTTAAAATATTATCTTCTAGTATTATTAAGTCAGCTTCAATTAATTCAACACCTAAGTTTTCTATATTTTCATAATCTATTTTTACTGGTTCTTTTTGCTCTGCTGTTGAATATCTTTCAGCTATACTTTTGTTTAATTTTGTATTGCTTGCGATAACAACATCTATTTTCTTTTTATTTAAATATTTGTTTAATAATGTAATATGGTCACTTACTGTATAACCATCCGTTTCACCAGGCTGAGTTACAAAGTTGCATAAATACATTATTGGCGCTTTGGTATTATCTAATACTTCTTGTACTTCTTTACATATAATATTTGGCAAAATTGAAGTGTATAAGCTTCCCATACTGAATATTATTAAATCAGCTTCTTTTAACGCATCTAATACTTCGTCTAATACCTTTGGCTCTTCTTTATAGTAAATTCTTTCAAATTTTCTATTTGATTTTGTAATTTGAGCTTCACCTTCGATAATATTTCCATCTACATCTTGGCCCATGAGAGTTAACTTTGAATCTTCTGATATTGGAAGAACTTTATGTTTAACATCTAATAATTTACTCAAGCTGGCAATTGAGTCTTTTAAAGAGCCTGTTATATCAAGCATAGCTGTTAGGATTAAGTTTCCTAAAGCATGTCCATCTAAGTCACTAGATGTATTAAAACGATATTCCATCATTTTCTTTATTGGCTCATCTATTCCAGAAAGTGAAGTGATAACTCGTCTGATGTCACCTACTGCTGGAGTATGAAATTCTTCTCTTAATTTGCCTGTTGAACGTCCATTATCTGATACTGTTATTACTGCTGTTATATCTACTGGGAATTCTTTTAGACCTCTTAATAGATAAGAAATTCCGGTTCCTCCACCTAGTACTACTACCTTTTTATACATAATGATCACCTCTTTTTCGATAATACTTAATTGCACTTTCTTCTTCTTTTTTTGCCATATCTTCGCTATATAGTCTTTTATCTTTTTCAGAACTTTTAAATATATTATAAACAAATAGGAATATACCTACTATAACAAAGATTATTGAAACTATTTGAGCTACTTTTATAGAGCCTATCATTAATGAGTCCATTCTCATAGCTTCTACAAAAAATCTTCCTGTTCCATACCAAAATAAGTAAAAGCCTGTTAATTGTCCTCTTTTTAAATATTTGAATTTTCTTAATATTAACATAGCAAGAAATCCGGATAAACACCAAGTTGATTCATAGAAGAAGGCAGGTTCTCTATATTCTCCTAAGATGTACATATTGTTAATTATAAACTCTGGTACACCCTGTGCTTGTAGTTCTTTAAATGTAGTTATATGTCCGTAAGCTTCTCCGTTTACAAAGTTTCCCCAACGGCCAATGGCTTGGGCAATAATTAGTCCTACTACAATTATATCTAGCATTTGAATACAATTTACTTCATGCTTTTTACAGTAAAGAATTACAAATATTAAGGATGCAAAAATGCCGCCATGAATGGCTAGACCACCGTTCCATACTGCAAAAATTTCTATAGGATTGGCTAAATAATATTGAAGATTAAAAATTACATAGTAAAGTCTAGCACCGATTATGCCAATTATTATTGTATTAAAAATTAAATTTACAAGAAAATCTTCATCTAATTTTTTCTTTCTTGCCTCTTTAAAAACTAATATACTTGCTACTAAAATACCGATAAATATAATAATTGAATACCAGTATATTTGTATTGGTCCTAAGTCTACTGCTACTCTATCCATGAATTTTTACCCTCTTTACTATTTTTTTTATTATTTCTTCCATTATGAAGTTCATCACTGATAATAATATTGCTACAAAAAAAGCAATAAAGATATTTGTTAAATCAAAGTGAGGACCAAGTATCCAGTCAGCTAGTTTTAAGATAAACAAGTTTATGAATGGATAAAAGAGTCCTAGTGTTATACCAATAATTGGTATAGTTATGGTAAATAGAATTGGCTTTAATACTTTATTTAATATGTATATAACAAATACGATTAAAATTGAATATAAGAAGAAATGGTTTTGATCGATATGAACACTTTTGAATAGTGTACTCACAAGGATAAATACTATTATATAACCAATCATATAAAGTAACCATTCTATAAATTTATTTAGTCTTACTACATTTTTCTCTTTGATAACTAATCGCATCTTTATCACCTCTACAGTATCTTCGCTAAAAATTGACCTGTATATGATTTAGGATTTTTGACAATATGTTCTGGTGTACCTTTGTCTACAATGGTTCCGCCTTCGTCTCCACCCTCTGGTCCTAAATCTATTATGTAATCAGCAACTTTTATAACATCTAGGTTGTGTTCTATAACTACTACTGTATCATTATTATCTACTATTTTTTGTAAAATTGCAAGTAAGCGCTTGATATCATCTGTATGTAATCCTGTTGTTGGCTCATCTAAGACGAATAATGTTTTACCAGTCGCTCTTTTTTGAAGTTCTTTGGCTAGTTTTACTCTTTCAGCTTCACCGCCGGATAACGTTGGTGCGCTTTGTCCTAATTTAATGTATCCTAGTCCAACGTCTTCTAATACTTGTAATTTATTTTTTATTTTTGGAATATTGTCAAAAAATTCTAAGGCTTCACTTACTCTCATATCTAATACTTCAGCAATATTTTTATTTTTATATTTTATGTTTAGAGTTTCTCTATTATACCTTGTACCATGGCATACTTCACATGGAACATATACGTCTGGTAAGAAGTGCATTTCTATTTTCTTGACACCATCTCCACGACATGCTTCGCAACGACCTCCTTTTACATTGAAAGAGAATCTATTTTTTTCAAAACCATACATTTTAGACTCTTTTGTCGTTGTAAAAAGTGTTCTGATATCATCAAACACTCCAGTGTATGTTGCTGGATTTGATCTTGGAGTTCTCCCTATTGGATTTTGAGATATAGCGACTAATTTATCTATATTATCAATTCCTAATATTTTCTTGTAGTCTCCAGGTTTTTCTTTTGAGTGATATAACTTGTTAGATACAGCCTTACATAATATTTCATTTATAAGAGTACTCTTTCCAGAACCAGAGACTCCAGTTATACAGGTAAATGTTCCTAGAGGGATATCTACATCAATATCTTTTAGGTTATTCTCACTGGCTCCTCTAATTTTTAAATATTTTCCAGTGCCTTTTCTTCTTTTTTCGGGTATTTCAATACACTTTTTTCCCGATAAGTACTGTCCAGTAATGCTGTTTTCATTTTTCATTACTTCTTCTGGAGTACCGGCTGCGATAACATGTCCACCTTTATCTCCAGCACCTGGCCCGATATCCACTAAATAGTCTGCTGCTAACATTGTATCAGTATCGTGTTCAACAACGATAAGAGTATTTCCCAAATCACGCATTTCTTTCATGGAATTTATTAATTTTTCGTTGTCCCTTTGATGAAGTCCAATACTTGGTTCATCCAAAACATATAATACGCCAGTTAAGTGTGAGCCTATTTGTGTTGCCAGACGGATACGTTGGGCTTCTCCGCCTGATAATGTTCCAGCACTACGACTTAATGTTAAATATCCTAAACCGACATTTGATAAGAAGGCTAATCTTTCATTTATTTCTTTTAAAACTAAATTAGCTATTTGTTTTTCCGACTCTGTTAGTTTTAGATTTTGAAAGAAATCTACTAATTGTTTAATACTCATACATGTTACTTCATAAATGTTTTTCTTAGCTATTTTTACGGATAGGACATTATCGTTTAATCTAGCACCTTTACAAGTATCACATTCATACTCAACCATGTAATTTTCTAGCCAGTCTCTAATCCAAGTAGAACTTGTTTCCATATAACGTCTTTCTAGGTTGTCAATTATTCCTTCATAATAATCAACGGAATTCATTATATTACCTGACTTGGTAGAATAATTGAAGCGAATTGGCTCAGTTGTTCCATGCAGAACTATTTGTTGCTCTTCTTTTTTTAGTTTTCCGAATGGTTTATCCATATCTATTTTATAATGTTTACATACACATTCTAGTTTTTTATAGTAAATCCCATCTTGGTCATCGCTTAAGGTTTTGATGCACCCTTCATTGATGCTTAGCGTTTTATCTGGTATGACTAATTCTTCGTCTATTTGTAATTTAATTCCTAGACCTTTACAGTCTGGACAAGCACCGTATGGGGCATTGAAACTAAATACTCTTGGCTCTAATTCTGGCAGAGAAAATTCACATTCTGGGCAAGCAAATTGTTCTGAGAAGACTAGTTCTTTAGCATTTTCACCTAGTATTTGAACAACTGCTTTTCCTTCAGCTAATTTTGTCGCAATTTCTAAAGCTTCAAATACTCTACTTCTTGAATCTTCCTTTAAAACTATTCTATCAACAACAACATCAATAGAATCTTTTTTATTCTTTTCTAAAGTAATGTCATCACTAAGGTCTAGCATTTCACCATTGACACGTACTCTTACAAACCCTTCTTTACGGAGTTTTTCAAATAATTCTTTATGCGTTCCTTTTTCTCCATGAACAACTGGAGACATTATAATTATTTTAGTGCCTTCTTTGTATTCCAAAACTTTATTAGTCATTTCTTCAACACTTTGCGAAGTTATAGGAATATTATGATTAGGACAGTATGGCACACCTATTCTTGCGAATAATAGTCTTAAATAATCATATATTTCTGTTACGGTACCAACTGTTGATCTTGGGTTGTTTGATGTTGTTTTTTGGTCAATACTAATAGCAGGAGACAATCCTTCTATACTATCAACATCTGGCTTTTCAGAATTACCTAAAAATTGTCTAGCGTATGCAGAAAGGCTTTCTACATATCTTCTTTGTCCTTCAGCATAAATAGTATCAAATGCTAAACTGCTTTTTCCAGATCCAGATAGGCCTGTCATAACGATAAGTTTATTTTTTGGTAGTTCTATATCTATATTTTTTAAATTGTTTTCTCTTGCACCTTTAACAATAATTTTATCCATGTAAATCACCTGTTTCATATTATAGCATATTTTTAGTATTTTATTTTGAATAATTTCCTGCTTTTTAAGCCAAAAAATACCAAATTTGTAATAACCTGGTATTTAATTTGTTTTTTCAACAGTTTTTGTGGAAAAAATTTTTATATTTTATTTTTTTCAACAGATATTGTTAATTACTTTTCATTTCAAAT
>CAVIRY010000104.1:0-2212 GCA_963645255.1 bacterium | reverse complement strand
AAATAGTATGTCTCTTAATTCCATAGCTCTTTCAAAATCAAGGTTTTTAGCAGCTTCACGCATTTCTTCTTCAATATTTTCAATAAGTAAGGCCTGTTCTTTCTTGCTTGGCTTTTTAGCCTTTTGACCTTTTTTAGTATCAACATTACTTATTACTTCACGTATTTCTTTTTTGATAGTACTTGGTGTAATATTGTGTTCCTCATTATATTTTTCTTGAATCGCTCTACGTCTAGCCGTTTCTGATATAGCTTGTTCCATAGAGTCTGTAATTTTATCTCCATACATAATAACATGTCCAGAAGCATTACGAGCGCATCGTCCTATTGTCTGGATAAGACTTCTATTACTTCTTAGAAATCCTTCTTTATCAGCATCAAGGATAGCAATAAGAGAAACTTCTGGAATATCAATTCCTTCTCTTAATAGATTTATACCAACAATAACATCATATTTCCCAGCTCTTAAGTCATGAATAATTTGCATTCTTTCTAGGGTTTTTACTTCGGAGTGTAAATAGGCAACTTTTATATCTAGTTCTTTTAAATAGTTTGTTAGTTCCTCTGACATTCTAATAGTTAGAGTTGTAACTAAAACTCTTTCATCTTTTTCGATTCTTGTTCTAATTTCACCAAGTAAGTCATCTATTTGACCTTCTGTTTTTCTAACTTCAACTGTTGGATCAAGTAGTCCAGTTGGTCTAATAATTTGTTCTATATAATGATTATTTGTGTGTTCTAATTCTAAGTCTCCAGGTGTTGCGGAAACATATATTACTTGATTTATTTTCTTTTCAAATTCATCATATTTTAATGGTCTATTATCTAGAGCACTAGGTAGGCGAAAACCGTATTCTACAAGGTTCATCTTTCTGGCTCTATCTCCATTATACATTCCTCTAACTTGGGGAAGCGTTACATGTGATTCGTCTACTACTAATAAGTAATCATCTGGGAAAAAATCCATTAATGTTATTGGAGTTTCGCCTTTTTTTCTACCTGCCATTGGCGCCGAATAATTTTCTATTCCTGAACAAAATCCGGTTTCTTCCAGCATTTCTATATCATAATTAGTTCTTTGTTCTAATCGCTCTGCAGCTACTAATTTATTTTCTTTTTTCAACTCTATAAGTCTATCTTTTAGTTCTTCTTTTATTCTTTCTATTGCAGCATGCAATTTTTCGTCTGAAACGACGAAGTGACTTGCTGGAAAGATACTGATATTTTTCTTATTGCTGATAATAGCTCCTGTCAATGTATCAATTTCACTAATTCTATCTATTTCATCACCAAAAAATTCTATTCTAAAGCCGGTTGTGTTTTGATTAACTGGAATTATTTCTAGTGTATCTCCCCTAACGCGGAATGTACCACGTTTAAAATCTAAGTCATTACGTTCATATAACATATCAACTAATTTTGTTAGTATTTGATTTCTCTCCGTTTTGTCTCCTACTGATATAGTTAGCATTTTATTTTTATATTCTTCTACCTCACCAATACCATAAATACATGAAACTGAGGCTACAACAACAACATCTCTTCTTGATAGTAAAGCTGATGTTGCTGCATGACGCAATTCATCTATTTCGTCATTAATTGACGAGTCTTTTTCAATATATGTATCAGTTGATGGAACATAGGCTTCTGGTTGATAATAATCATAATAAGAAACAAAATACTCAACACGGTTATGAGGAAATAACTCTTTAAACTCTCCATAAAGTTGACCTGCAAGTGTCTTATTGTGGGCTAAAATTAGTGTAGGTTTGTTTACTTCTTTTATGACATTCGCAATTGTAAAAGTCTTTCCAGTTCCCGTTGCCCCTAGTAAAACCTGCTCTTTTTTACCTTCTTTGATCCCTTCTACTAGCTCTTTAATTGCCTCCGGCTGGTCTCCAGATGGTTTGAATTTTGATTCTAATTTAAACATTTTGACCTCCTCACTATGACCACTGTCAACCAAATAATTCGTATTCTTAGTTGAAAAATTCGTATTCTTCTAATACTTTCATATACCGTTTTTTGGTTGAAAACGAATAAATACGAATCTCGGCCACAATTTTACTAAATAACACTACATAATAATAGATAACACTAGACGTTTTTCATTAACCTATTTTAACACTTATTTTTCAATAAAACAAGAAATGCATAGTTTGAGTTTCGGTTTTTTACATGTTTTTTTATTGAGTTTCAACATAACTCAAATA
>CAVIRY010000103.1:8496-15948 GCA_963645255.1 bacterium | reverse complement strand
ATTTAAGCCTATGGAGAATAGAGGTTACTCTAGCTGTGAAGTAGGAAATTTGAACGGTGACGACAAAAAAACGACAAATTGAAATTTGTCTTTTGTTCAATAATAGTAAAATTACAGTATAATAATTGTAGAAACAAAAAACAGAAAGTAGGTGTTATATATGGAAAAGTTTTATTTTGAAAGACCATCCCTAGAAAGAAAAGATGAAATAATTGAGTATATCAATGAATTTGTAGAATACAATTCTGATATAAATGGAACCGGCGGTTTAGATAAAATTGCCGAAGGATGCACATTTGAACAAGCTCTTGCCAGATGTTTAAGTATGGAAGATGAAGACTATGCAAAAAAGATAAATCGTTGCCAAAGCAAAACATTTTTACTAATAAGAAAAAATGATAATAGAATTGTTGGAACTATCAACGTTAGATGGAATTTAACAGAGGAAATGAAACAGTTTGGCGGAAATATAGGATATGGAATAAGACCAACCGAAAGAAGAAAAGGTTATAATAAGATTAATTTATATTTAGGACTGCAAGAAGCTCAAAAACTTGGATTAGATAGAGTAATGTTAAACTGTGATGTAAATAACCTTGGTTCAGATAGAACATTAAAAGCACTTGGTGGAGTATTAGAAAGAACAGAAATTGATCCAGAAGATAACATCTTAACTAATGTCTATTGGTTTGATGTTGATAATTGTCTTGAAAAATATAAAGAAACATATGAATCTTTCATTTCGAAAAATAACTTTAAAAAGTAAAATAATAATCTAAAAAGATGTATAATAAATATGGAAGATGAATAATGATAGGAGGAATAAAATGATAAAACAAACAGCAGGAAGAGATCAACTAGGAGACTTAGCACCCAAGTTTGCACATTACAATGATGATATATTATTTGGTGAAAATTGGAATGACACTTCAGTTGATTTAAAAACAAGAAGCATCATTACCGTTGTTGCCTTAATGTCATCAGGAATAACAGATAATTCACTAAAATATCATTTAGAAAATGCTAAGAAAAATGGCGTTACTAAAGAAGAAATAGTTGGAATAATAACACACACAGCATTTTATGTAGGTTGGCCTAAAGGATGGGCAGTATTTAATCTACTTAAAGATGTTTATAAAGATGAAAATGTTTCTGAATAACATAAACAATAATTAAACTCACCAAAATATTTTACAATTAACTAGAAAGAAGGAATAAAAGTTGGATGTAGTAGGAACAATGTTTTTCAAAAATAATAGTTTATTAATTGATAAGCCAAGGAAAAGAGCAACTTATCAGATGATAGGCGGAAAAGTTGAAACTAGTGAAACACCATTACAAGCAGCGATAAGAGAATGTCATGAAGAGTTAGGTTATAAGGCTTTATTTGATGAGAATAATTTAGAACTAGCGATGGAGTTTGATGAAATTGCTACTAGTGATGGAATTACGCCAATTCATTTTTATGTTTTTAAATACAATGGCATATTAGAGGGAGAACTATCAACATCATCAGAAATTGAGAACTTCTTATGGTATCAATCTAAAACTGGCGAGGATATTTTATCAAATACATTAAAACATAAAGTTGTTCCTTATTGCCTAGAAAAAAAGTTAATCAAATAGGAAATTTTAAATAAAAATCAAGAAAGGGTGGAAAATTAAATGAATAATAATGAACATAAAGAACATGGGAGTGTCTTTGGGCTAGGAAAACCTAATGTTGACTACGCCAAATATTTTGTAGGGAATTCGTATTTAAATCCTTTGGCAAAAACAGATAATATGTTTATAGCTAATGTTACGTTCGAGCCAGCTTGCAGAAATAATTGGCACATTCATCATGCGACTAAAGATGGAGGACAAATTCTAATTTGTGTAGATGGAGCTGGTTGGTATCAAGAAGAAGGTAAGGAAGCTGTTAGTTTAGAGCCAGGTGATGTCATCACAATACCAGCAAACGTAAAACACTGGCATGGAGCGAAGAAAGATTATTGGTTTAGTCATATTGCAATAGAAGTACCAGGTGAAAACACTTCAAATGAATGGTGTGAACCAGTAAGTAACGAAGAATATAATAAGTTACATTAAAATATAGACAAAAAATTTAACAGGAAGTTTGTATGAAAAATGAAATTATAGTCAAAAACAAGTAAAATATTAAAACAAAGAAAAATTATAAAAGAAAGAAGGAAAATATATGAATAAAACATTAGTAGCGTACTTTTCTTGCACAGGAGATACAAAATTAGTAGCTGAAAAAATTAATAATATTGTACAAGGAATACTATATGAAATAATTCCTGAAGAGCCATATACAAAAGAAGATTTAGACTGGACAAACAAAAACAGTCGTACCTCAATTGAAATGGCTGATAATTCATCAAGACCAGCAATAAAAAAAACTTTAAAAAATAATGAAGAATATAATACAATTTATTTAGGATTTCCTATTTGGTGGTATGTAGCTCCAACAATTATTAATACATTTTTAGAGTCATATGATTTTAAAAACAAAAAGATAGTAATTTTCTGTACCTCTGGTAGCAGTGGCATAACTAATGCTTATAACAAATTAAAAGAACAATACCCATACAACTTTATTCTCTGGGATAAATTATTAACAAGTATTACTAATGATGAAATTAAAGATTACATCAAAAATGTCTAAAATCAAGGTTCAGAAATAAAAAATATTTGTTTTTATGATACAAAATGATATACTCTAAATATAAAATATAAAAATTAATAAAGAGGTTATTGAAATATGAAAAAAAGTTCTCCTGACCATAATTTTCGGTTCTTAATTATAGGAATTATTATTCTAATATTTATCCTTCAAAATTCTGGTAGTATTTTCTTTGCTTTTTTCGAAATTCTAATAATAGGAATTATAATACGTACTAGAATGATGAAAAAAGAAAACTCAAGCTCACTTATCAACCCCAACTCAACAGAACCAACAAGTTTTGTTGATAACTTTGTACAAAACTTAAATGAAACAAGTGACACTAAAATTATTACGAGCGATATAGCGAAAACTACTGACTATAATCAAATTTATAATTTGTCTGAGTCAGAATTGGTAGAAACATTTCTAAAAAAAGAAATGGAAAAAGCTGGTATAAATCAAAATTCTAATCTAATACCATTAGAAATATTCAAAAGAAGAAAAATATTATTTATTATTTTTTCTGCACTATTATTTACCTATATTTCTTTAATATTTTTTCATTTTCCAATAATGACTTATGTTATTGGTATAAGTATTCTTATAATATTACATAAAAAAACCAAAAATTATAATATAATAAAATACTTGACTAAAGAAATTACATCAAGGCCAGATGAAAAAATATCAAATGTTGTTGTGAACACAAAAAAAGGAATGGTTGTTGATACTTACCAAAAACCAAAAATTATAATGAACTTAGTTGCTTTCTTTCTACCATTAATAATATTTATGACTCCGCATATAATGTATGAAAAAACAACAAATGGATATAATGTAAGATTTTATACATTTGGCTTAACTAATATGACAAGTGCCATAATACCATCTTCTCATAATGGAGAAAACGTAGTAGGTTTACGTGGAAATACTTTTTCAAACATGCCATTTTTAAAAAAAGTAACATTGCCAGATACAATAAAAGAAATTAGAGGACAAGCATTTAAAAATGATTTTAGCCTTAATACCATAAATATACCTAAGAAACTTGAATATTTAGGTGGCGGTGCATTTTATAATTGCATATCTATAACTTCAATAACACTACCAGATACATTGACTTATCTTGGAGGAGAATCATTTAAAAATGCTATTTCACTAGAAACAATAAAATTATCCGAAAACATCCAAGAAATAAGAGGAAATTCATTTGAAGAGTGTAGATCATTAAAAGAAATTACAATACCAGATAAGGTTACAAGAATAGGTGGACATGCCTTCTATGGCAATATATCTTTACACACCGTAACTCTTACTGAAAACAGTCAATTAAATGAAATTGGCTCATCAGCATTCAGACAATGTGAAAATTTATATTCAATTACCATACCAATAAATACATCCGTAAATGAAAGGGCTTTTAAAGAAAGCCCAACACAAATTAATTATTTTGATATAGGTAAAAAAAGTAAAAAAGATTATGTATCATTAGATAGTTTACCTATGGTAATAGAAACAGAAAATTATGGTAATGTTTATATCAAAGTTGATGATGTAGAGTATACTAACAGCAATTACTGGACAGTTCAGTTAAGTCTTACTGGAGGATTATATCAGAGTGCAACTTTTAGTGATTATCATAACAATAACACAATTTATATGCAAAGTGACTTTAAAATCACAGTGTTAAATTGTAATTATGACGGAAAAATAGAAATAGAAGTAACTTATAATTAGGAGTAAATATGGAAGAAAATATAAAATATATCCATCTATTATATGTGCCAACTATGGCTTGTAACATGTGTTGTAAATATTGCTACTTAGAAGAAAACACAATAGATGAAAAAAGCACTTATCAAGCTATAGATACTTTAAAATATGCCATTAATAAATTTAAAGAATCAAAAGTTTATCCATTTAATATCTCACTACATGGTGGAGAAGTAACAACTTTAGATAAACAAACATTTCATGATTTAATAGAATATATTTCAAACTATTATAAAGAAAATAAAAAGATAATAACAAACGCTGGTTTCAAATTAGGCAGTCCGCATATCAAAACTAATATGTATAATTTAGAAAAGCATATTGACACAATCAAAGAATTTAATGTATCAGTTTCAGGAAGCCTAGACTTACCGTTAACATTACATGATGAATATCGTGTTACAAAGGGAAACAAAAAAACCTTAAATAAAATACTTGAAAATATAAATCTTATGAAAGATATTCCAAATAAGAAGAAAGTTTCCGCAACAATATTTAAAGAACACTACAATCACATGGATGAAATTATAAAAGACATAAAATATCTTCACCAAAATACATGCTTAGATATGAATGACTTTAATTTTATGATTGGATTTGACTATAATTCAAATGGCATACTACACCATATAACAGAAGAAGAACAAGTGACATTCTATAAAAAAATGCATGAAGAATTTGATGGAACAGACTTGGATACTGGTGTTAACGGTCCTTGGTTTGATGAGTTTGGACCAGAGTACTGCACTAACTGTGACAACTGTGGAGAAAAGTTTTTTCTATTAGAAAAAAATGGAGATATATTCTCTTGTGTAAGAGGCCAAAAAAATAAAGACTATTATTATGGCAACATATACACAGATACTGTGGAAAAAATATTAATAACCGCTAAAAATAAAATATTTTTAAATCACAGTAAATTGCCATTCAATGAAGAATGTGAAAATTGTCAATACTTATACCTCTGTAAAACAGGATGCCCATTTGTAAAAAACATCTATAATTCTAATAAAAGTTACACCTGTAAGCTCCAACAAGAACTATATAAAGACCGTAACTATCAAAAAGATGAGTACAATGATATATCTGTTTACCAATACGTTTCGAAAATGCGTATAGATGACATAAAAAAATATCTGCCTATGGAGGAAAATAAAAATGATGAATATCCAAGTTTAAAAGAGATAATTGCAATAGATGAAAAATTGAAATATATCTATAGCGATGATGCGTTTATCCTCGAAATAGATGGAACAGAATATAAATTATCATCACAAATAATTAAGTCGGTAAAAGAAATAATATATATAACGCCTAGTACAAAAGTAACAATTCATATGAAAAAAAATATTATTCAAGAACAATGTGAATATCCAGAGAATAACTCTTTATATATCATGTTATTATCCGGAAATTTAGTTACATATGGAGATGAAAATAGAACTAAACAGCGACACATTGCTACGCTTCAAGTATATAAAGGTGTTTTAGATGCAATAGCAAATATTAAAGAAGACTATTATTCGTATGACATAACTTCACTGTTCAAAGAATATAAAAATAATTTTTCAACAACAAATCCCAACAATATATTTTTTACAACAACAGCATTAAGAGATTACCATTATCTTAAGCAAAAAGAAAATGCTTATTATCATATTCAAGCCATAAATTTACCATTCCAAAACATAGAATTTTACTACCTAGATAAGGAGTTGAAAAAATGAACAAAGAACCAGAAACATATGCCGAATTGATAAGACAAAAAAGATGCGTAGAATTAACCAAGTACTATATTCTAACAAAAGCACAGGTTGAACAAATATATCAATTTTTAACAATAAATCCAGAAGGAAAAGTTAGCTGTTACGGTGATTGTATAAAATTAATTGCCGAGCCTAATGTAACTCTAATTAACACCCATTGTACTTCTGCATTAATAGATGGTATCAATTTTTCAAATAATGACTTTAATATATTTAAACATTATACATCGTCTGGATCTTCTTCAGGAGGATCATCATCAAATAACAATAACAATAACAATAACAACAATAATAATAGATAGGAGAAAAAATATGGCATTAATATCTGACAACTATCATATTAAAAAATTAAAAAAATATGGCATTAACATAAAAACAAAGTACATCGTTGGTAATAAAATATTGGAAAGAAATACTGACAATTCCGAAAATGATGATATTGCCTCTGGGATAAGATGTGAAAAAGACTATTATCAAGGAAACAAACTATTACACACAGAAAAAAATTTCGACACAAGAATAGAATATACGTTTATATCAAAAGAAATTGAAAATAGAGAATACACATGCCCAAACTGTGGAATGCATTCTAAATTAAAAAAATTTCTAGAAGGTTGTCCATATTGCCGAACCTACTACAACATTGACTATGCAAATAAAGACTTAGGAAGTAAATATCATTATGATAGAGTCCTAAAAAGTAACACCTATAGAATAGTAACTGCCATAGTAGACTTAATAATCAGTTTGGTAATTAGTTATATCATTATAAAGACAACAGGAAGAACATTCAACAGTTATGATATTTCTAAAATATTTATCTATGGTTTGATATTATCAGGAATTTTATATTACTTTTTCTATATTGCAGATGCCTACATAGTCTTAACACCAATAAAAATATATAAAGATAAACAAAATAAAAAACAAATTGATTTTTGGAAAAGAACAAAAATAGATAAGAAAAAGTTCTTCAATAATTTCAATTATGAAGTAAGAAAAAAATACTATAGTGAAGAAAATGTAATAGACTATGATGTTCTAGACTACATAAATTTTCAGGAGTTTGTTAAGGAAAATAACTTATATGTTGAAGTAGTAGCTGATGTAAGGATAGTCTACTATGAAAATAATAGAATAATATCAAAAACTATGAAACAGAAATATTTAATGAAAAAACTTAATACAGAACCATTAAAACTTAATGATAAAGCACCTCTTATAAAGTGCCATTCTTGTGGC
>CAVIRY010000103.1:0-8486 GCA_963645255.1 bacterium | reverse complement strand
AGCATAAATGTTGTTGATGGCGAATGCTCTTATTGTCATACGAAAATCAAATATTTCCAAGAATGGATTTTAGAAGATGATAATTAATAGAGTAAATTATAATGATTGAGACAAGAATTATATTGATAAAGAATAATAAGAAAATTAAGAAAAGAATACCATAATATAGAATTTATTTCGCACTCTTATGAGTTGCATCATGAAGAAGAATATTTATTAGATTAAGACAAAATATCAAGCAGAAAGTTTTAAATAATAACTAATAAAATATGTAATTTGCATTATATAAGTCTCTTTAAACACAATTTGTGAAGCCAAGACACATATATTTGAATATAAAAAGGTAATAAAAATACAAAAACAGGAATATAAAAGCTTAAAATCCAAAATTAAAATCAAATACGTTTTTTCTATTATAATAAAATTATCAGTACAAACATTATATAAAGTTAACAAGTCTAAGTTAAAGATAGGTTATATGCAGATCTATTATGATAAGGCATATTAATATTACGAGGAGAAATATATATGAATTTAAACAAACGATTAGAAGAATTAGAAAATAATGACTGTGATATTGTTATACAAAATGATCTAATTCCAAATAAACCAATGATTAGATGTAAAGGCTTTCTTGGTAAAAAGGTTATAATTAAACCGTATGGTGATTTAAAAAGCGGATTTTATCTTGATGATGATGAACTATATAAAGATTTTATCAACAAAAAAGGTGATGAAGATAGAAATCTTGGAAGTGATATAAATTTGATTCAACAAACTATTAATGATTATTTTGTTGGAAATGATTCAGGAGTACAAGAAGTAAGAGAAGATCTTGCACAAAGAGGACAATATATACACTCGATTATAGAATATAAATCACATGGAGGTATGTGTGCTCATAAGGCTGGTGTTGCTAATAATTTACTAGCTGTATTAGGATATGACTGTGAAATGGTTTGGAGTAATATCGGTTCTGAAAATCATGCCTTTATCATTATTCACGATAATGACAAGCATTATATTTATGAACCTGCCAATAGAAGTAGATTACAAGACAAATCTGGTCATGAATGGAAAATTCCAACATTAGTTGAAAAAACTGAAGAAGAAATAATAGCCTTTTATGCAGGACAAGATGACCTGGCTATATTTGAAGAAGATGAAAAAATAAAGAATGCCAAACAGAATAATTCAGATTATTATATAAAATTACCAAAAATTAGATATTCAACAAGAGACAAAATTAAAGACATAGACGTTCGACAGGAAACAGCAGATAGTGTTATTGAAAAATATGTGGCTGAACTAAAAGCTAAAGGTCTAAATGAAAATGAAATAGTTCAAGTTCTTGGAAAGGTTAGACAAGATGCGATTCTAGGAATGACACCAAAAGTACCTAAACTAGAAAATGTATATGCCGCTATGAGAAATAAAGAGACTAGTAACGAAACAAATAAAGAAAAAGAAAGTAATAATAAAGGTGCTAAATGATGTATAATTAAGTTGGAGGGATAATATGAATAAAGTAAAAATAAATGGCATATATAAACACTTTAAAGGAAACTATTACCTAGTCGTTGATACTGCTAAATACTCAGAAACTGGTGAAGAATGTGTTGTCTATAGAGCTCTATATGGAGATAATAGTCTCTGGGTAAGGCCCAAAGAAATGTTTCTAAGTAAAGTTGATCATGAAAAGTATCCAGATGTAAAACAAAAATATCGTTTTGAATTACAAGAAGTAGAAAGTGTTATTAAATAAGTGTAATTATGTCAAAAGTATCTAACGTCATAACTTTATTAGAATTATTGAACTCTGGACGTAAATATAGTATTAAAGAATTATCAGATATTTTAGAAGTATCCGAAAGAATGATACGAGTTTATAAAGAAGACCTAGAAAAAGCGGGTATTTATATTGAGTCCATACTAGGACCATATGGTGGCTATTTTTTAAGAAAACCAGTTAAAGTACCTATCAGAAGGTTTAAAGAAAGTGACTACAAAATATTAGATAATTATATCGAATCTGAAATAGATCTAGAACAAAAAGAAAAACTTCTAAATCTCCAAGAAAAAATAAAAGGAATCTACATTGGAGCAAAACAAGATACAAATAAGTTTAAATTAGAAGAAGAGACTCAAAAGAAATTTAATTTACTAACAAGAGCCATAAAAGAAAAAAGAAAAGTAAAGATTCGTTATTATTCTTACAACAAAGGGGAAAATGAAAGAATAATAGATCCAGCTGAATTGTTCTTATTTCAAAATGGTTGGTACTGTGCAGCCTTCTGTGAAAAGAAACAAGATATTAGACATTTCGAATTGAAAAGAATCATAACTTATGAATTATTAAATGAAAAATATGAGTAGACGAAATATTTCCTCATCTCAAGTTATATTGAACTTGAGGAGGATTTTTTTATGGAAAAGAACATGGAAATTAATTTTGAATATTTAAAAAGGAGAGTAGAAGATGCGTTGGACAAAACTGATTTAGAGCTTATAAGAAGTTGTCTTTTAAAAATAAAGGATGCCAGTATCGTATCTGGTGTAGGTGGATCTAGTGTTGTAAGTGAATTTGGCAGTAAAGTGCTAAATCAAAAAAATGGCATAATAAGTATCAACTGTGAACCAAGAGATTTTTTATATCAAAGAATTTCTAGTTTTAAGAATGTTATTTCTTGTAGTTATTCAGGAAATAACTATGGTGTAAATTTATCATTTGACAATGATTTAAAAAAGTATTTATTATCCAATAATCCATCATCATCTAAAGACGTTGTAAATTTACAATATCAAACAACAATAGATAAAGAGAGGAGTTTTATCTCGCTTGGAGCAACACTAATTCCAGTAAGTATCTTAATGGATTACTATTTAGAAGGAGAAGATGATAAATTATTAGACTTGATTTTAGAAAAAGATTTTTCTTTTGAGCCAAGTCACATTTATGAAATATTTTCAGGGTATGATACAAGAACTACTGCTAAGTATTTAGAGTCAACTTTAGTAGAGTCAGGTATAGGTATACCTATAGTCCATGATAAGTATTCATATTGTCATGGTCGTTCAACCTTATCCAATGTCCAACAAAGTAATGCTATCTACTTCAATAGAGGAACTGAGTTTGACAAGATGATGGCAGAGGAATTAAAGCAATATTACCAAGAAGTAATTGTTATCAACTCACGGTCAAGAGATCAAGTTTTAGACGATTTTCAAATGCTTGTTCAAGCAATGTATTTAACAAAGTATCTAGCAGAAAAACAATCAAAAGACTTATCAAAAGTCGCGTGTTCGCCAGTAAACAAAAAATTATATAAATATTCCGGACAAATTTAAAAGGAAAACAACAAAATTATAATATTAAAAACTTTATATTTAATATTATACATGGTATACTAATTCTCAGGTGAGGTTATGAACGAATATACAAGAAAACAAATTATGGAAGAAAAACGCCATCAATTTATATATGCTTACAATACTGAGGGAAGACATAGATTTTTAAAAGATTTAGAAAGGACATATCCAATATTAACAGATTCTACTGCACCAGCCGCTATTTACATGGAAAATTTTTCTCTGCCCTTAAGTCAACAAATAAATGAAACTATCAACCCAGAAATAGTTAGACTAATTGCAAATGAATTTTTAAATTTTTCCATTTCCGAAAATATCATCAGAAGAATATTAGAACAGGAAAAATTGAATACTTCAATGTCAAAAATAAATAATTTATTAGAAAGAATAAATAGGTTATATGGAAGTAAAAAACATCAACAAGTTAGGTCATTAGAAGAACTTAAAAGTATCTTGGAAGAATCAAGGAAAATGTTTTCAAATTATTATGTTGAATACTTACAAGGTGATCAGTCTTGGTTTAATTATGATAGTCTAAGAATGCCTTTTATAAACGCTGTTGATTTAGCGAGAAAAACAAAAGAAACCTTAAACATAACTTCTTATTATGGCTTAATATTTGAAGCTGACAAGAAAATGCCTTTAGTATCATATCAAGCAATTAATAGTTTTGTAACCAGCCGCTGTAATAACGATATTTCTATAAAAGTTGTTACTAATCCAGCAGCTTGGTCAATATTCTATGACCTAAATGGTACATTAGCACAAAACATTCATGACTATGGAACTATAGAAACTGATGATAGTTATAAAGTGTACACAAAACAAATGCAGAATAAAATAAAAGGAGAATAAAATGAAAAACTGGAGTTTTGGCATGGACAACGATAATTTAGTAAACCTAGTTTTAGCTGGTAAGAAAGTAGCAACAACATATCTATATAATGAAGAAAAGATTCCAACAATAGGTGAAGAGTCAATAATTCATTTTGATAATGAAAAAGATGCTTGTATTGTAAAGACCAAAGAGTATTATGTTTTAAAATTTAAAGATATGACAGAAGATTTGGCTAAACTTGAAGGTGAAGGCGACTTGTCGCTTGCCTACTGGCAAAATGTTCATACCGAATTTTTCAAAAGCTTTTGTAAAGAATTTAATGGAGAAACAGAAATTATCTTTGAAATCTTTGAAGTGACGAGAGACTTAGTTCAAGAAAGATTACAACTCGGTACTTCAATAGCCAAAAAAAATAAAGCCATTCTAGGCATTATAAAAGATATATACGAAGTTAATGCTGGTTTCAATAATACTTTGTTCAGTGTAAATAATAAATATATTATAAAAGTATGTACTAATAAAGATAAAGAAAACACATTTGATAAAGAATATGAATTCTATACAAAAAATAAAGATAACAAGTTCATTCCTAAATTATATCAATATGATAACAGTAAAAAGCACATACCATATGTCTATGAAATAATGGAACAGATACCTGGAAAAACTTTATATTACTATTACTATAAAATGACTGAAAAAGAAAAAGAAAATACTATTAAAAAAATAGTGGAAGTAGTAAAAAAACTTCATAAAAACACATACTTGATAAATACAAATCCAACCTCTACTTGGCTAGAAGAAATTAAAAATACGGTTACAAAAAACTTGAAAAATGTCAACCAACTATTTACTAAAAAAGAATATAAGACAATTCAAAAGTCCATAGAACTGTATGATAAATATCTATCAGAAGATGTTCAATATGCCTTACTTCATAATGATTTACACTTTGACAATATATTGTACAATAATGAAGATGTCAAAATAATAGACTTCAACGATACCTTAGTTGCTCCCATTGATTACGAGTTCAGAATAATTTATCAGATGCAACAAGAACCGTGGCGTTGGGCAGATATTGCTATGGATCCGTATCAAAAGCCAAAAGATTATAAAAACATCTTTACTTACGTAAAAAAATACTATAAAGAATTATCCACAATAAAATATTTAGAAGAGCGCCAAATAATATATAAAATTTTAGGAGCAAGTAAAGATTTACAAAAATATAAAAATAAAGATATAATAGATAAGGTAATTAATTGTAGTAAGTTATTAATGGAAAGAGATGAAGTAAATGACAGAAGTTGAAAAATTTAATAAAGAACTATCAGAAAAATCATATGGATGGCACGACAAAAATAATGTTCTTCATGAAAAACTAGTAAAAGAAGAGTTTCAAAAGTACTACAAAATGCCAACACTAGAACAAATGAAGAAAAATAATCATGCTATATGCTGGGAACAATGCGAAATAGAAAGAGATTTTTTTCAAAAACATAATTATCCGTTTAGAACTGTATTTGTAGTCTTAAATAATGGTAAAAGTAAACCAGGACACTCATTCTTAATATATAAAGATAAAGATAAGTATGCCTGGTTTGAAGCATCATGGAGCGATATGAAAGGTCTAAAAAGATATAATAGTCTTAAAGAATTATTTGATGACATTAAAAATAACTTTCATAAATTTATTAAAACAAATGAATTTAATAAAGAAAAGTTAGAATTCTATGTCTATGAATCACCAAGAAAAGAGATTACTTGTGAAGAATTTTACAAAAATGCCATGGATATGGGAGAAAAGATAACAGAAGATTACCAGTTTTAGTAAACACTTTAAGCAACAAAAAGAGGATTTGAAACCCTCTTTTTGGCATTTAAAAAACTAAAAAGGGAGTCAAAATAATGACTCCATCTATTAACAGAGGATCTTCACACTATATAGTGAACCTTCCTCACTAATAATATATGCAGAAAATAAATAAACTATACAAATTTTTTTAAAATATGAATAATTGTTTTAAATAAAAAAATATGTTAACATAATACTATATACAATAAGTATAAATTTTGAAAAAAAACACACTATAATAAGGATGATTAAAAATGGAAATAAAAGAAATGGAACAAACATTAAATAAATATTTATCAGAAGTTAATAGTCTATGGAGGTCACTTTGACATTGATAAAGAAAAAGAACATCTAAAAGAACTTCAGAAAGAAACTGAAACTCCCTCTTTTTGGAATAATCGTGAAAGAAAAGACCAAGTATTATCAGAAATTTCTAGCACTAAAGAAAAAATAGATAACATAGAAGAAATAGCCAATGGTATTAAAGAAAACTTAGAACTTATTGAGTTAATGAAACTAGAATTTGACCAAGAAATAGTTGAACAAATAGAAATTTTTATTATTGATATGCCAGAAAACTTAGAAAATTTAAATATGTTTTTACTACTATCAGGGCCATACGACAAAAATAATTGTATAATGGATATTCATTCTGGAGCAGGTGGTACAGAAGCATGTGATTGGGCTTTAATGCTTTCTAGAATGTATACTCGCTGGTGTGAGAAAAAACATTATAAAATAGAAATGTTAGACTATCAAGCTGGAGATGAAGCTGGAATTAAGAGTGCCTCATTCCTTATAAAAGGTCCAAATGCTTATGGATATTTGAAAAATGAAAAAGGAGTTCATCGTTTAGTAAGATTATCTCCCTTTGATTCTAACAATCGTCGCCATACATCGTTCGCATCCATTGAAGTAACTCCAGAGATAGAACAAGACAATAGTCTAGAAATAGATGAAAAAGATTTAAAAATAGATGTTTATCGCTCATCAGGATGCGGAGGACAAGGTGTAAATACTACAGATTCAGCAGTAAGAATAACACACTTACCAACTAAAATAGTAGTAACATGTCAAAATGAGCGTAGTCAAATTCAAAATAAAGAACAAGCAATGAAAATCTTAAAAAACAAATTATTAATAAAGAAATATGAAGAGCAAGAAAAGAAAATAAAACAAATAAAAGGTGACCAGATGAATATTGAGTTTGGCTCACAAATTAGAAGTTATGTAATGCATCCATATTCACTGGTAAAAGACCATCGTACTAATTATGAAACAAGTAATGTTTCCAAAGTGTTAGATGGAGAAATAGATGATTTTATTGAAACAAGTTTAAAAAGAGGGTTATAATATGAAAATTTTATCGGCAAATAAAAATTTTAGAATATTAGAAGCAATAAGAGAAAAGTCTAAATATAAAAGATTAGTTAGATTCATAATTGGTTGTTTTCTTGTTGCTACAGCATATAACTTATTTTTAGCCCCAAACGACATTGTTGCTGGTGGTGTAGGTGGTATTGCTATTATTTTAAATGAACTGTTTGGATTTGAATACTCTACAGTAATTTTAATTGGAAATATTATTTTATTATCAGTTAGTTACGTATTTTTAGGTAAAGAAAAAACAAGAGGCTCCATTCTAGGCTCTTTAGTTTTTCCAATATGTGTAAAACTAACTTCAGACATAGGAACATATATAGAAATTGATAATTCACAACTATTATTATCAGCAGTATTTGGCGGTGTCCTATATGGTTTTGGTGCTGGTATGATTTTTAAAGCTGGTTATACAGGTGGAGGAACTGATGTACTTAGTCAACTAATAAATAAATATTTAAAACTAAGCATTGGAAAAAGCATTTTATGTACAGATGGTACAATCGTAGTTTTATCTTCATTTGTCTTTGGTACAAATAAATTACTATACGCTATTATTACTCTTTATATAATTAGTTTAATATCAGACCGTGTAATTTTAGGAATATCAGATAGTAAAGCATTCTATATCGTAACAGATGAAGAACGCGCTATAAAAGAATATATCCTAAAATATTTAAATCATGGTGTTACGGTATTTAACGCTAAAGGTGGATTTGCTAAAGAAAAACAAACAGTATTAATGTGTGTATTACCTACTAAAGATTATTATAGACTAAAAGAAGGAATATCTGAAATTGATCCAGATGCATTCTTTGTAGTAACAGATGCTTATGAAGTATTTGGGGGAGAATGATATGGATGAAGTGATAGAAAGATTAAAAAAGAAAAAAGTCGGAAAAAGAATCACTATGCTAATTGTATCATTATTCTTTAGTGCAATAGTGTATAATCTTTTTCTATTACCAGTAAATTTAGTAACAGGCGGCTCATCCGGTATTGCTACAATAACAAATTATGTTTATGGGATAGATCCAGCAC
>CAVIRY010000102.1:2460-7472 GCA_963645255.1 bacterium | reverse complement strand
ATAGATTATATAAAAATATTATCTAATGTAGAAAAAAGAATACCAGATGAAATAAGGAACAATAATGATAACATATTATTGGACAAAATAAAAAGTCTAACAATTGAGCAAAAGGAAATAATAAATAAAATGATTGACAATATGAAATAAAAAAACTTCGTGTCGAAACACGAAGCAATTGAAAAATCACAAAAAAGTCTCGCCAGACTAAAAACAAGATAACAATACTGATTTACAATACTGATATAATGTATTGGATTTTTCTATTACATTATATCATAAATTTCAATTTAAAATCAACAGAAAGGATGATATAATGCCTGTCTATAAGGAGAAAAGTAAAAAAAGATGGACAAAAGATGGAAGAGCATATTACTTCAGAGAATATTACATAGATCAATATGGAATAAAAAAACAATATCGTAGTGAACACTATATAGACCGTGAAAAAGCAGAAGAAGAAAGAGCAAAATGGTTACTACAACTAAAAATCGATAATGATACCTCTTTAAACATATCTTTTAAAGAGGTTTATGAAGAATGGTATGTTTATAAATCAATGACTTTAAAATGTACAACTGCTTACAAATTAAAAAAATCGTTAGATAAAAATATATTAAATTATTTCAAAATATATAAACTAAATTATATAAAAATGAATGTAATAACACTATATTATAATTATTTGCAAAAACAAAACTTATCACCTAAATATCAAAATAAAATGGTGGGTTATTTAAAAGAGTTATTAACTTATGCATCGGACAATTATAATTTCGATAGAAAAGTATTATCAAAAATAAACAAGAAAAGAATCACATCAATAGAAAACCAGCAAAATTCGGAATGGAACTTTTGGACATATGAAGAATTTAACCTTTTTATAAGTTATGTGGATAATGAATATTGGAGTCTGATTTTCAATTTTATGTATTTTACCGGTTTGCGAATCGGAGAATTTATAGCATTAACATGGAACGATTTAAACTTCAAAAACAAAACCCTAAGAATTAACAAAAGTTACACAAATAAATCAGGTGACAAGGATATCCATATTGTAGATCCAAAAACAAGTAATTCAATAAGAGAAATAGATTTAGATGATAATTTAATCGATTTATTAACCAAACATTACAAAAACGAATCACAAATATATAAATTCCAAAAAAACATGAATATATTTGGAAATATAGATTATATTGCTCCAACAACATTTGCAAGGTATTTAGATTTGTATATAAAAAAAGCAAACGTAAAAAGAATAACACCTCATGGCTTCAGACATTCACATGTATCATTATTATTTCATCTAGGCTGTGATGAACTTGAGGTTGCTGAAAGAGTTGGTGATACAGTAGAAGTAATTAGAAAAACATATTATCATATGTTTCCATCCAAAAAAAGTAATACTGTAAAAGCATTAAATGATTTAAAAAGTCTTAAAAATAAGACGTAAATAAGACGTAAAAATATTAAAACATAAGAAAACCCTTGTAAAACAAGGGTAATTTTTAAAATGGTGTCCGCGAGGCGACTCGAACGCCTGACCGATCGCTTAGAAGGCGATTGCTCTATCCGGCTGAGCTACGCAGACATATCAGCTGACAAATAGAATTATACAATAAAAGCCCTATTCTTGCAAGAGCTTTTTTGCTTTTTTGTTTTTATCAGCTAATTTTTCTTTTTTGAAAGTGGAATTTAACTTTTCACTTTACCATTTTTATTTTTTATTTTGTTATTTTTTTAACTCAGCTTCATATAACTGATGATAAGCTTTACTATTTTTCAATAGTTCTTCATGAGTACCTTCATCTACTATAGTTCCATTTTCCACTAATAGTATTCTATCACTGTTTATTACAGTACTTAATCTGTGAGCTATTATTAGTATTGTGTATTCATTTTTCATATTATCTATAGCTTGCTTTATACTTGACTGAGTTTCATTATCTAGTGCAGAAGTTGCTTCATCAAATAAAATTATTTCTGTTTTCTGAACAAGTGCACGGGCTATTGCTAGACGTTGCCGTTCTCCACCAGATAGGTTAATACCTCCTTCACCAATTATGGTATCATATCCATCTGGTAAAGAATTTATAAACTCATCTAGACAAGCTGTTTTACAGGCTGCAACCATATCTTCATCTGTTAAGTTTTCTTTGACAAGTCGAAGATTTTCTTTAATACTCATGTTGAATATGTATGGATTTTGACTGATGATTGTTATATTTCCACGAATAGAATCCTTGTCTAGTTCTTTAATACTTATTCCATCTATCGTTATATCTCCAGAGTTAATATCATACATTTTACACAATAAACTAAAAACCGTGCTTTTTCCAACTCCAGACTTTCCTACGAAAGCTACTGTTGAATTAGCTTTTACTTTAAAACTCATATTTTTTATAATTGGCTGTTCCTTCTTATAGCCAAAGTAGACTTTTTTGAATTCGAAATCGCCATGAATTTTTTTTAGTTCTTTTTTGCCAAACTTTTCTTTAGGGAACTCTTCACTATCCATGATACTAAATATTCTTTCTGAAGATAAGTTGAAATCTTTTACTTTTTCTAGGAATTCACTAATAAAATATACGACTGAGGCAAGGTTTCCCATATAGTTATGTATAACTAAAGCGTTAGCTATAGTAAGATTTCCTTGTACTATTAAAAGTAGTGAAGTAAATATACTACCTGCACTAAATAGATCGTCTAGGGTTCCTGCTATGAATTGATAATTTCTATTTACTGTGTTAATATCATATTTTTCTTGATTTAAATTAGTTATTCTTTCGCCCAATTCTTTTATAAAACTTTTTTCGGCATTTAACATTTTTATATCATGTGCTCCATGAACTAATTCTCCTATAAATCCAGATAATTTTTCATGTCCTTTTCGATATTCTTTATCTTTGCTATTTACTATGGTAATACGTTTCTTTTCAACTATAAAAACAGTAATTATCATAATAACTAGGTATAAAAACATTATTTTATTAATAATAAAGACAGCTAAAAATACACCTATATTCGTTATTATGTTTGTTAAGTAGACATTTAGGACTACAAAAATATCAGCAACTTTACTAGCATCATCTGTTAATCTCTGAATAAATAAGCCTGAACCGGTTTCATCTAAACAGCTATTTTCTATTTTTAATATTTCCGCTCCTAAACTAATTTCAATTTCATTAAATGTCTCTCTAAATATTCGGTGTCTAAAGTAACTCGTAGCATAGTATGCGGTATTTCTTAATATTTCAACTATTAGGATAACTATTCCTATAAATAGTACTTGTTTAAACTGATTACTTGTTAAACTAACAATTATTTTTGCACTTAAAATTGGTACAAATAAATTTATAAAGATAAATACCATATTAAATATAATATAGCCAATGATATATTTTTTTTGGTTTTTTCCATACTTCCAAGCTCTCTTGATATTTTTTAATAATTCTTTCACGGTACTGCACCCAACCTTTCTTTCTTTTTCAATTATTATTATATTATATCTTTATTTCAATGTAAATTGATATCGGATGTACTTTTGTGTTAAAATGTTTCTAGGAGGTATATATGAAAACAGTTAATAATACACAAACAGTAAAGCGTGATGACTATATTTCCTGGGATGAGTATTTTATTGGAATTGCTAAATTGTCATCTATGAGAAGTAAAGATCCAAGTACACAAGTTGGATGTTGTATAGTTAGCCAGGATAATAGAATTTTATCTGTCGGATATAATGGTGCTCCTAATGGCTTTGATGATGATTCATTTCCTTGGGCGCGCATTGGTGAAAAGTTAGAGACAAAATACATGTATGTTTGTCATAGCGAATTAAATGCAATTTTAAATTTTCGTGGAAATATGCAGGATTTACAAGGTTCTAAAATATATGTTAGATATTTTCCTTGTAATGAATGTGCCAAGGCTATAATTCAGTCTGGTATAAGAGAAGTTATTTATTCTCATTCTTATGATTACGATAATCATAGTGAAGAAATGGAAGCTTCTATTAGAATGTTTAATAAGTGTGGCGTTAAGTATCGGAAGTTTGAGACTGGTGATAAGAAAAAAATTGTTTTAAGTTTAGAAGATTAGTAGTTTTTATAGCTACTTTTTTATTTGCATTTTTTAAATATTAGGGACACTTTTAATTTTATTAAAAAGACCGTTTCATTTTTTCATATAAAACGGTCTTTGTTTAGTTTGCTTATCTTAATAAATTGATATTTTTATCTTTTTTTTACTGCCCTGTACTAATTTTTATTAGTATTCTACTCTGCTATTTTTTCAACTTCATTATATTCTTTACCTTTTAGGTCTATTAAGGCTTTTTTTATTGTTAAATTATTTTTTAATTGGCCAGTATTTTGATCTGCTACTGTTTCATTTTTTTCAATATTTTCTATTGTTGTCCAGCCATCAATTACTTTTCCAAATGCAGCGTATTGTCCATCTAAATGTTCGGCTGTACCTAACATTATGAAAAATTGACTTCCAGCAGTATCGTTTGAAGCAGATGTTCTTGCCATGGAGATTATTCCTTTTTCATGTTTTAAGTCATTTTCAAAATCGTTTGCGGCAAACTCGCCTTTTATTGTATAGCCAGGTCCTCCAGTACCAGTTCCAGTTGGGTCACCACCTTGTAAAACGAATCCTGGTATTAACCTGTGAAATGTGTTTTTATCATAGAATCCTGTTTTTACTAGTGAAATGAAGTTTGATACTGTATTTGGTGCAATTTCAGGATATAATTCCATAACTATTGAGCCATAATTTTCTATATACATTGCTACTACGGGATTAGTTGTGTCATATTGTGATAATTCTGTTTCGTTTGATGTCGTGTCATAATTTATTCCTAGCAAATCTTCTTTTACTGTTTCTTTTTTGTTACTGCAGCCAGAAATAGATACAATAAATATTAGTAATGTTATTATTAAATATATTTTCTTATTTTTCATTTTTCTTCGTCCTTTCTAGTATGTCTTTTGCTGCTACTAATC
>CAVIRY010000102.1:0-2450 GCA_963645255.1 bacterium | reverse complement strand
TTACGATATTTCCGGCTTTTCCAGCACCATCGCCTATAAAGTATATGTTATTATTATTTAGTCTGAAATTGTTGTCAGTTGCTATCTCATTACTGAAAAATTTAATTTCTGGTCCATATAATAATGTATCATCATTGGCAACTCCTGGTATTATTTTATCTAGTGTTTCTAAACCTTCTAAAATATTTGTAATGATTCTGTGTGGCATAACTAGTGCTAAATCTCCAGCTACACAGTCTTTTAAAGTTGGTTCAATGAAGCCTTTGTTTATGCGATGCCATTCACTACGCCGACCATTTTTCAAGTCTTTTAATGACTGTATTATTGGTTTACCATCGCCTAACACATTGGCAATTTTAGCAATTGATTCGCCATATAGTCTGGTGTTTGTAGCTGGTTCTGTCAAATTAATTTTTGTTATGAAAGCAAAATTTGTATTGTTGCTTTTGATATCTTTTAAGGCGTGTCCGTTGACACATATATAGCCATAGTAGTTTTCTTTTGCTACGAAGCCGCCTGGATTAGTACAAAATGTTCTAATTTCATCTGAGTATGTTTTCGTTTTTATAAATATAGTTGGATCATATATTACATTTGTAATTTCTTCCATTATGTCTTTTCTAACTTCTACTCGAACACCAATTTCTATGCTTTGAGATAAATATGATATATTGTGTTTGTCAGCAAATTCCTGTATCCATTTTGCTCCTGTACGTCCTGGTGCAACTACAACATTTGTGGCTAGTATTGTTTTTTCTTTTTTGGAAGAATTCATGTAAATTATTTCATGCTCTTCTTCATTTATGGTTTTTATATCTGTAACATCTGATTTTTCTATTAATGTAACTCCTTTATCGACTAGAAATTTACAAATTCCTTCTATATATTCTGGTAAATGATCACTCCCCAGGTGTTTTTGCTTTATTATCAGTAGTTTAGCACCGGCTACTGTTACTTTTTTTCTTATTTCTAAGGCAAAGTCTGAATTACTTGGATATACTTCAGCATCCATATTAAACCTGTTGAAAATTGCCTCTGTTTCATCTATTAATTTATAAGCTTTACTCTCACTCATGTACTTTGTTAAATCGCTTTTACCAAGTTTTGGTATGAAATTTAATTTGCCGTCTGAGAAGGTTCCTGCACCACCGTAACCAGATAATATAGCACATGGATTACAGTTTTTACATGGTACTCCTTGCTTTATCATTGGACAAACTCTTTTCTTTACAAAAAAGCCTTTTTCTAAAATTGCTATATTTAGTTTTGGATTATTAGTTATTAGTTCATAGGCATTAAATAGACCAGCTGGTCCTGCACCTATAATAGCAACATCATATTTCATTTTACCACCCAGTATAATTTTACCATAACTTTTATTTTTTTACTAATTAATTATAAAATGTATGGTACAATATATTTGGTGATAATAAATGACTAGAGAGGAACTGAATAAGGCTAAACAGTCTGAAATTATTAGCGAGGAGCGAAGAGAAAAAAGAAAAAAAATCGTATGCATTACTTTCAAGATAATTCTTGCTTTAGTAATTATTTTTTCTACTTTTTATATTTTAAATGATTATATATTTACGAAAAAAATATTGGTCAAAGAGGAGCGAATTGTAAATGAGAAAATTCCAGATAATTTTAATGGTCTTAAGATTATACAATTTTCCGACTTACATTATGGTTCTACTATTTTTCTAGATGATGTTAAAAGGCTTGTAAAGTTAATTAATTCTAGAAATCCCGATATTATTATTTTCACTGGTGATCTGATTGATAAAGATTATGTTATTTCTGATACGGATAAGGAAAAGCTTATGCATGAGATTTCTAAATTGAAAGCCAGTATAGGTAAATACTCAATCTTCGGTGATGAAGATGGTGACGTTTATTCAGGTATTATTAAGCAAGCTGGTTTTAACCTACTCGATAATTCTTACGATTTAATTTATAATGGTGACAATAGGCCAATAATTATAATTGGAATTTCTAGTTTCTTAGGCAATAATTATGATATCGATAATGCTTTTAGCTATTATAAGGAAAACAATAGTAATTCTAATTTATATAGTATTGTCGCTTTCCATGAACCTGATTTGACTGATTATGTTTTAGAAAATAAAAACGCTGATTTGCTACTTGCTGGACATTCTCATAATGGTTACGTAAAGTTACCTTTTGTCAATGGTTTGATTAAGAATGATGGAGCAATCACATATTATGATGACAAATATGAATTTTCTAATAGTAAATTATTTATATCTTCTGGAATTGGCACTAATGGTTCTGGCGTTAGATTTATGTGTCAACCTAGTATTAACTTTTTTAGGTTTTCAAGTAAATAGCTTTTTAAATTTTTGAAAGAAGTTTTCTTTCTTTTTTTGTGTCTTCTTATAAATATTCAGTTGGCCTATTTTTTTGTCATCTAAATATATGGTTATGGT
>CAVIRY010000101.1:0-4893 GCA_963645255.1 bacterium | reverse complement strand
CTTCTACTCTTACATCTTCTAAATATTTATTAATTAATTCTTTTATGTCATCAGCTTGAGTCATACCGATTTCAAAGGCTACTAAACATCTATCTTTCATAAACGGTAATATGTTTTCTAATATTTTTTTATAACAATCTAGTCCATCATCACCAGCATATAAAGCAATCTCCGGCTCATTATCTTTTACTATTTTTTCAATTTCTTCTGCTGTTTTTATATAAGGCGGATTACTTATAATGATATCATATTTTTTATTCACATTTTTAAACATGTCACTTTCTATTAAATTAGCTTTTGAATTTAGTTTTGCACAATTTTTGTGGGCAACTTCTAAAGCTTTTGGGCTTATATCTATTAAATCCACAGAATTTGTGGATATTTTTTTTTCTAGGGTGAGGCCGATGACACCTGAACCTGTTCCTAAATCAATTATATCCACAGGTTTTGTGAAAAACTTTTTTGAAAATTCAATAGTCTTTTCTACTAACTCTTCCGTTTCAAATCTTGGTATTAGGGTGTTTTCATTTATTATGAATTTATTACCATAAAAATTAACATATCCAATGGCATATTGAATTGGAGTTCCTTTTTCTAGGGCTTTGACATATTCTTTATATTTTTTTATATCTTCTTCACTTACTTCGTAGTCTAAATAATTTAATAATTCTAAGGGATTTCTATCAAGTAGTTCACCTAAAAGTATTTTAGCATGGTCTGAATGAATGTGCTGTTTAGCAAAAAACAGAAGATCTTCTACCGTCATTATTCTTCTGTTTCTCCTTTTAATTTACGTTTTTGGTCTTCTTGGATTAAGGCGTTGATAATATCATCTAAGTCTCCATCCATAACACGGTCTAGATTTTTTGTGGTGTAGCCAATTCGATGGTCTGTTACACGATTTTGTGGATAATTATAGGTTCTTATTTTTTCAGCTCTATCACCAGTACCTATTTTGCTACGTCTTTGCGAACCTTCTTCTTCTAATTTTTTTTGTTGCTCAAGCTCATATAGACGTGTTTTTAATACTTTCATTGCTTGTTCTTTATTTTGAATTTGACTACGTTCATTTTGACATGTAACTACAGTATTAGTTGGTAAATGGGTAATTCTAACAGCTGAGTCTGTTGTATTTACTCCTTGTCCACCACAGCCTGATGAACGGTAAATATCAATTCTTAAATCATTTGGATTTATTTCGATATCAATGTCTTCGTCAGCTTCTGGCATAACTAATACTGTTGCGGTTGAAGTTTGTAATCTACCGTTTGATTCTGTTACTGGAACTCTTTGAACACGGTGTGAACCCGATTCATATTTTAATATTGAATAGGCATTTTGTCCTTTGATGATTAATTCTATTTGACTGAATCCACCTGCAGTTCCTTCTACTGAGTTATATACTTGGTAACTAAAACCTTTTTTTTCAGCATATCTTGTATACATTCTAAATAAGTCACCTGCAAAGATATTAGCTTCATCTCCACCAGCAGCTCCTCTAATTTCCATAACAACGTTTTTGTCATCATTAGGATCCTTTGGTATTAATAATATTTCTAATTCTTGATCAAGTTGGGCTTTTTCTTCTTCTAGGCTTTTTAACTCTTCTTTAGCCATATCTCCAATGTCTGGATCTTTTAACATATCTTTAGCTTCTTCTATACCAGCCAATACTTTTTTATACTTTTTGTAGCAATTGACTATATCTTCAAGCGAAGACATTTCTTTTGAATATTCTCTTGTTTTTTTAATATCACTTAGTACTTCTGGCTTAGTTAGTTCTTCTTCTAACAATTGATATTTTTCTAAGGTTGCTTCTAGTCTTTCTATCATTTTTCTCATCCTTTCCGGTTGATTCATCCGTATTATATCACAGTTTTAGTCAAAAAAACTAGAAATTATTGTTCTAGTTCTAATTCGTCTTCATCAATTACAACTAAATCTTTTAGTTCTTCGTTGGTGTCGTCGCTATAGTCTTCGTCATCTTTATCATCATATGAATCTTCATCGTCTTCTTCTATGTCTTCTTCAATATCTTCTTTATTTTCTTCACTTTCGTCTTCATCATCATCTGTTATTTTAACAACTTTATCTGAAGTATGACGACTGCGTAAATCCCAAGTACCATCTTCCAATAAGATGAATCTTTTGTCTGTACTAAGAGCAGTATAATAATCTGCAATTTTAGCTTCAAATGTACTTTCTGGTAATTCCAATAATTTAATTAATTTTTTGAATAAATCTGCTGTGTTTATTGGCTTTTTACTTTCTTCTAATATTAAATTCGTTATATCTTTATTCGATAATAATTCCAATTCATCTTTTGTCATCTTTTTTATACTCATATGGACCTCCTATATTTAAACACATTATATGTATAAATTTTACATTTGACTGGGTAAAAAAATTACCAATAAACTTATATCATATATCGTTTTTAATTACAACACTTTTTTACATTTTTTCAGGAACAGATATTCCTAAAGTGTTTAGCAATAACATGTTTATATTATATACAACTGTAGTTAGGATTAACCAAGATTCTCTTATATTTTCATTTTCTTCAGTAATTATTTTATTTTCTGAGTAGAATTTGTTATATTGAGAAGTTAATTTGTAAAGATATTCGGCTATATCATTTAATGATTTTACTTCTAAGGCTTTATCTAATACTCTTGGTAAATTTAAAAGATTTAAAATAATTTCTCTTTCTGAAGGTGTTGTGATAGTTGTTGCTTTTTCTTGTTTTATATCTTTTGCTTTATATAAAAGTGATTTCATTCTAATAGTTGAATATAGTAAATATGGTCCTGTCTTACCCTCTAAATCAGCAAATTTTTCAACTTCGAATATATAATCTGTACCACGGTATGGTAAAAAGTCAGCATATTTTAAGGCTGCTATGGCAACAGTTTTCGCAACTTTTTCTTTTTCATCTTCACTAACTGTTTCTGGATTAATTCTTTTTATTGTCTCATCATAAATTAAGTTGATTAATCCTTTTAAAGACATTACACCACCATCTCTTGTTTTAAATGGTTTACCATCTTTACCGTTCATCGTGCCAAAGCCAAACCAAACCAGTTTTATATCATCATTTACTAGCTTTGCCTTTTTAGCTGCTCTAAATACTTGTATAAAATGTAATTCTTGTCTAGCATCTGTTAAATACCAAATTTCATCAGGATTATAATTTTTCTTTCTTTCAAGAATAGTTGCTAAATCTGTTGTTTCATAAGATAAAGTTCCATTTGACTTTACAAACAATAATGGTGGCATTGGTGCTTTATCAGTTTCTTCTTTTACTTCGATAATTTTAGCTCCTGAGCTTTCTATTAGAACACCTGATTTTTCAAAGAATTCTTCTAGTTCATTAAAGTATTCAGCGGCATCACTTTCTCCTTGCCATAGTTCAAAGTGTACATTGAGATCATCATATACTTTTTTAATATCTGCTTTTGATATATCAACAACTTTTTTCCATAAATCGTAATAACCTGGTACATGGTTTTGGATTTTAGCAGTTACATCCCGACCCTCTTCTAAATAATTTTCATCTTCCTTAGCTTTTTTTGATGCTTCTGGATATATTTTTTCTAGTTCTTCATTTGTTATAGGTAGTTCTATTTCACTATAGCTACCAGTATAGTTTGGATCAAAATATGGTAAATCTGGATATCGTTTTTTTATTTCTAAAACAACAAAGCCTAATGGTCTTCCATAATCACCTAAATGAGCATCACCTAAAACTTCATATCCAAGTAGTGTTGCTAGCCTTTTTAAAGCTTCACCAATGTTTGCACTTCTTAAATGACCAACGTGTAGTGCTTTAGCAACGTTTGCACCACCGTAATCTAAAATTATCTTTTTCGGCTCCTTTTTATCTATAACTGAATTGATATCAGTATTTATCATATTTAATAGCTCTGTAAGATATTCATCGGTTAAACTTATATTTATAAAACCTGGTCCAGCTATATTTATATTTGTAAATCTTCTATCTTTTTCTAATTCTTTTACAATATTAGTTGCAATTTCTCTTGGATTTTTACTATATTTTTTAGCTAATACCATAGAATCATTTATTTGATATTGACCTAGATCTGGTCTTGATGATGGTTGTAATATGAAGTTTTCTAGATTGTATCCTGAATTTTCAATAATATTTTTAATTTCTTTTTCTATTTTTTTAATAAGACTCATTCTAATACCTCCAATTTGTAACAAATCTCTTCTTCTTCTACAAAAAATACTAAATCAATATTTTTATTATCTAATAAGAACTTTCTTGTATTAATATTTAAATTTAAAGATTTTCCCAATTCTTTTACTTCTATATAACCTATTGTTTTATTTTCTAAGTCAAATTTGTATTTCATTGATATCTCTTTATTATTTCTAGTTAATATATTATTTTCATAATCATAAATTACTTTTGTTTTATTTGGCTCACAATACATTAATTTATTATCTTTTAATAAAGCTTTTATTTCATATGTATCAGTAATATTATTTGACTTTGTAGTAATTTTTACTTTTGCTTTAGGCATAATACCACCGCCTCAAATTTATAGTTTAGATTATAGCACAATTCGTTAATTTTTCATACATATTTTATTTTTTTTCATTTAATACTATTAATGAAGGGAGAGATTTGCTTGAAAAAGACTTTTTTTAAAATTTTTAAGTACGGGATGATACTCCTAGTTTTATTATGTATCGGAATATTTGTTTATATTAAAACCTCTCCTAAGCCTGAGATATATAGTGCTAATAATATTACATTATATGATTCTACGGATACGATATTTTTTCAAGGTAATGAGTCTAAAGTATGGGTAAGCTTAGATGAAATATCTGATAATGTTATTAAGTCTACTATTTATGCTGAGG
>CAVIRY010000100.1:4637-8491 GCA_963645255.1 bacterium | reverse complement strand
CAGATATAGAAATAGCTCAATGTAATGTTAAAGAAAATATAGTAGATGTTGCGAGAAAGGTGGGTTTGAGTGAAAAAGACTTGGTACTTTATGGAAATGATAAGGCAAAGATTAGATATTCTTCTGGTAAGAGTAAAGCAAAGTTGGTTTTAGTTACGGCAATTAATCCTACTCCATATGGTGAGGGTAAAACTACTGTTAGTATTGGCCTTGGTGATGCTTTAAATAAATTAAAAAAGAATCCAGTTATTGTTCTTAGAGAGCCTTCGATGGGACCTGTTTTTGGTATTAAAGGTGGAGCAACAGGTGGTGGATATAGTCAAGTTGTGCCAATGGAAGATATTAATTTACATTTTACAGGGGATTTTCACGCAATTACTGCTGCGAATGACTTATTGTGTGCCGCTATAGATAATCATATTTATCATGGTAATAAACTTGATATTGATAGAGTTGTTTTTAAAAGATGTTTAGATGTTAATGATAGAGCGTTAAGAAAAGTTACTTTGGAAAATAGAAATGATAGTTTTTCAATAACTGCTGCTAGTGAAATAATGGCTTTATTTTGTTTGGCTGATTCAATTGAAGATTTAAAAAGAAGACTTGGTAATATAATTATTGGTTATAATAGTAAGAATGAAGTCTTATATGCTAAGGATTTAGAGATTGAAGGTGCTTTGACTGTTTTATTAAAGGATGCTTTCTTGCCAAACCTTGTGCAAACTTTAGAACATACTCCTACAATTATTCATGGTGGTCCTTTTGCGAATATTGCTCATGGATGTAATAGTGTTGTTGCGACTAAATTAGGATTATCTCTTGGTGATTTTGTTGTTACTGAGGCTGGTTTTGGAGCTGATCTTGGTGCTGAAAAGTTTTTGGATATTAAATGTCGTAAAAGTTCTATTAGTCCTAACTGTATTGTTTTAGTCGCAACTATTAAGGCTTTAAAATATAATGCTGGTATTTCTAAAAGTGATATAAAGCTTGAAAATTTGAGTGCTTTAGAGACTGGCTTTTGTAATTTAGAAAGACATGTTGAAAATCTTAAAAAATACGGTGTACCGATAGTAGTATGTTTAAATAAATATGATACTGATACTGATGCGGAGGTTGAATTTGTTAAGAATTATTGTAGTAAACTGGATGTAGGTTTTTCTATAAGTACTGCTTATACTGATGGTGGAGATGGTGCAATTGATTTAGCAGAACAGGTAATTGATGCTTGTTCTTCAAAGAAAAACTTTAAGTTCCTTTATGAAGATGATTTATCTGTATGTGAAAAAATTGAAAAGATTTGTACTGATATTTATAGAGCTTCTTCAGTTGAATATAGTGATAAAGCTATGAAAAAAATTGAAGAAATTAATACTTTAGGAAAATCTAATCTTCCAATTTGTGTTGCTAAAACACAGTATTCTTTCTCAGATGATGCAAAGAAACTTGGAGCACCAATAGATTTTAAAGTTTTTGTAAGAGATGTATGTTTATATTCTGGTGCAGAATTTATTACTGTTTTATTGGGGAATATTATGACGATGCCTGGTTTGCCTAGTGTTCCTAATTATGAGAAAATCGATATAGTCGATGGAAAAATACTTGGTCTAGATTAAAAAAGCCATCCTTTTATAGGATGACTTTTTATTGATTTTGTTCTGTTTGTTCAGGAACTTTTTGTTCCTCTTTTTCTCCTTTTTTATCATTATCTTCAGTACCATTTGATGGTGTTAATACTTTTTGTTGTGGTTCATATACCGTAATAGTACCTGTATATAATATACCGTTGTATGTAACTGTATATTTGTATGTGCCAGTTTTTTGTGTATTAACTTGGGTTAAATCAATAATAATACTTTCTTTTACTTCATCTGTTAAGGTTTCTTTAATGTATATTTGTTTATCTGTTGATAATGGAGAACCTATTGTTAAAGAAAGATTATTGATTGTTAAGTCTACATCTGGTAATTTTTTTTCTTTTATAATTACTGTTCCATTATATTTTTTCTTTTTATATGAAATTGTATATGTATAATTACCTGCTTCTGTAGTCTTTATTGTTGAAGTGTCTAACTTTAATTCTTTTAATGTGTCTGAATCAATTTCATCTACGTTTTCTAGATAATCTTTGACATCTACACTTAATGTATTATTGATTTCTAATTCTATATCTTTTAACTTAATTTCATTTGATTTTACTTCTGCGACTCTTTTATGTACTACTTCTAAGTCATTTTTTATTACTGCTGGTTTTGTATTTGTCATGCCTTGCATTGCATAACCAGAACCCGTTAGTATCAAGCCCCAAGAAGTTAAAGCAATAGAAATTATGCGTGTTTCTTTATTTGTGAGTTTTCCCATATGCTATGTTACTCCTTATCTTTTATTCAATTATATTATAATTTTTTTATATTAACAAGATTTTTTTCTGGTATTTTGTTGAAATTTGTCGTTTCATTTCATATAATATAAATTAAAGAGGTGAGTTTTATGGCTATTTTTTGGTTTGTACTTTGCTTATTATTGATTTTTGTTGAAATATCTACTGTAAATTTAGTTTCTATCTGGTTTGCGATAGGTGCATTTTTTGCCATGGTTATAGCTTTATTTAGTGATGTACTTTTGCTTCAAGTTATGTGCTTTATCATAATTAGTATTATTGCTTTATTAGTTACTAAACCATTGGTTAAAAAATTTAAAAAAACAGGGATCGAGCCAACTAATTATGACCGTGTTATTGGTAAATGTGCTGAAGTTATAAAGAAAATCACTCCGGATGCCTATGGTCAAGTTAAAGTATTAGGCTCTATTTGGACTGCTACTTGTGATGAGGTATGTGATGTTTCAGAAAAAGTTATAGTAAAAAAAGTCGATGGCGTAAAACTTGTTGTTGAAAGGGAGGAAAAATAAATGGGATTTAGTTTAATATTATTCATTATTATTTTAGTTGTTTTGGCATCAGGAATTAAAATTATTCCACAGTCTAAAGCAATGGTTGTTGAAAGACTTGGTTCTTATCATAGAACTATGCAAACAGGACTTCATTATGTTATTCCTGTATTTGAAAGAGTTGCGAATGTAGTTAGTTTAAAGGAAACAGTAAGAGACTTTGCTCCACAACCTGTTATTACAAAAGATAATGTTACTATGCAAATTGATACTGTTGTTTATTTACAAATAACCGATTCAAAATTATATTGTTATGGAGTGGAAAATCCAGTTAATGCAATTGAAAACTTAACTGCTACGACATTACGTAATATTATTGGTGATTTGGAATTAGATGAAACATTAACTTCTCGTGATGTTATTAATTCTAAGATGCGTTCTATTTTGGATGAGGCTACTGATCCTTGGGGAATTAAAGTTAATCGTGTGGAGGTAAAAAATATTTTACCA
Source organism: bacterium (assembly GCA_963645255.1). Classification (GTDB taxonomy): domain Bacteria; phylum Bacillota_I; class Bacilli_A; order RF39; family UBA660; genus CAG-877. Next base: position 5,095 of record CAVIRY010000100.1, on the reverse strand, counting down.
CCTAGAGATATTCAGGATGCTATGGAAAAACAAATGCGTGCTGAACGTGAACGTCGTGAAGCAATTTTAAGAGCAGAAGGTGAGAAAAAATCTGCTATATTGATTGCTGAAGGAGAAAAAGAAAGTGCAATATTAAGAGCCGATGCTAAAAGAGAAGCACATATTAGAGAAGCTGAAGGTGAAGCTGCTGCTATTATAAAGATTCAACAGGCAACTGCTGAAGGTTTAAAACTTTTAAAAGGTGCTGGTATGGATGATGCTGTATTAAAATATAAAAGTTATGAAGCAATGGTAAAAGTTGCTAATGGTAATGCTACTAAGATTATTGTTCCTAGCGAATTACAAAATTTGGCTACAGTTGGAACGACAATAAATGAAATGATTGATCATAAATAAGGAGCTTCGACTTCTTTTTTTTTCTTGTATTTTGTTCTACATTCATTTATAATATGCTGTGA
>CAVIRY010000100.1:0-4627 GCA_963645255.1 bacterium | reverse complement strand
GAGTGAATGTTTTATGTCTATTAAGGATAAAGTAAATGAAATAAAATTAAGAATTTTTGAACATAAGTATCAATCTTTACGCGAATTTGGTAAAGAAAATCATATGTTTTATACATTTTTAGAAACTGGTGTATATGATAAATTATCTAATGTATATTATCATGGTATTCCTGGAGACTTAATATTTGAAGTTCTTGATTCATCTAATATTCATGACGCTGTTACTAAAGGTGTAATTTTAGCTACTGCTTTAGGTGATGGTAATATTATTCATGCTACTACACAATTATCTAGAACTAAAAATGATGAAGAAAGACGTATTTTAGTTGAATTTGATGGTTTTATTTATGATGTTTTATCACATGAACAAATAGAAGGCTGTTTATATGATACAATGTATTGCCCTAAATATGATGAAGTTGTCCCTGCTACTTTATATAAAGATTCACAACTTTATCGAGATTTAGATAGTTCTCTTGATGAAGTTATGAGACCTGGTTATAAAAGAGAAGAGGCTAGAATTGCTGCTATGGATTTTGCGGAAGATGTTTTTTCTACTGGGAATGATGATTTAATAAATAGATTTAATGAGCACTTGTTAAAATTGAATTTTGAACCTATATCTTTTGAAAAGAGTGCTTCATCTAATAATTGTGTAAAGACTAAAAAATAAATGAGTGAATTGTTTTTCCTCATTTATTTATTAATACGTATATAATTGTTTGAATTATTATAATTATAGGAATAAGGATAATAAACTTATTCTTTTTAGTTTTATGATGAAAAATTAGCATCGATATTATTTCGCCAGGTCCTGCACCAAGTAGTGCTAGAGTGATTAAAGTGTTTTCTCTTATTCGCCATTTATTTTTGCAGGCTTTTATTTTATCAATAAGTATTAGAAAAAATCCTAATATATTTACTATTAAAATATAAATTTCTATCATCTTATAACAACACTTTGTTTACCTAGAGAATTGTATATACTTTCTACTGTATCTTTTGGCATTATCCATTTTGTTCTACCTGTTGTATACGTCCAAGGATCAACTATTAAGTGTTCTTTGGTTATTTTATTGTAACCTACTAGTAGTTGAACGTGTAAATTTAATGGTGCACCTTCAATCCAAGTTCCTGGTGTTTTAAACATTGCTGTTAAATAAATTATGACAGGATTACCATTATCTAATTCACGGTCTAAATCATCTAGTGAGGCACCAGTTGTGTTAACTATATTTTGATTTCCAGACGAATCTCTTCCAAACTTTGCTAGAGGTTCAGGCGCTATCCAATGAGGTACATTGCTAGGATTTTTTGTAAAGATGTCATGAGTAAAACCTTCTTGAGCATTATTAGTTGCACTCTTTGGCATATCAGTAGCATATTGGTATAGTGTCATATCTTTTAAATAACCTTTATATTGTAAAGCCATTAATAAAGATGCTGCTTCACAACCATTTTCAACATTATTATAATTTTGACTGATGTATGGTACATTTAAAATTACCCAGGCATTTTGAATTTCAGCTTGTCTTTTCTTTTCGGCTTCTATTGCTTGTTTTTTTGTTTCTTCTTCTTTTGCACTTATAATATTAATAGCGTTATCTAAATCTTCATTACCTGTTTTTTTAATATCATCTTGTGGAAGAGTATTTAGACTTAGTCTAATAGTTTCAATATCATTTAAAGTTACACTATCCTTTAAAGTGACTTTAGTATCATCAGTATATAAAGCTTTTATTTTTTCCATTTCCATGTCTATATTAGATCTTTGACTTTCTAAATCAGTAATATAGTTTTCAAGATATTTTTGGTAAGTACTATTTAACTTTTTAACTTTGCTTTTTAAATTATTTATATCTTTCTTAGTAACAGTTGAATTCATAGTAGTTTCATTATAACAATTTTTAATTTCATTTTTTACAATCAAATAATTTTCTAATTCAGATAAATCAGCTGTTATTTTTTTAGCTTCATCTTTGTATAGTTTAATCTTTTTTATTTCTTTTTTCATTTTCTTAATTGTATTTATAGAAATATTATCAATAGGTTTATTTTCTTTAAAAAAACATTTATATTCTAATTTAATTTTTTCTAAAAGAATTTTATCATTTTGTTTATGAGTGTATTCAGTATAGGCAAAAATAATACTTGAAAATAGTAGAATTGCTCCTACTAAAATTGTTATTATAAGTAATTTTTTTTGCTTTCTTTGCTTTTTACTTAAATCTTTCATAAAATACACCTATCTATATTTTATATTTTATTTTAGATAAAGTCTTTACTTCTTTTATAAAAATATAATAAGTTTACATTATTTTACTTATTATATATATTTTCCTTGGTAAGTATTTCTTCTTACCATTTCCTTATCAATATCATTTAATACACAGAACTTTTTAGTTAACCAGGAAGGTTCTATTAAATCATCTATTTTAGGGTCTCCTGTAATTCTATGGATAACTATTTCTGGTCTTAATAATTCTAATTGACTTATTACAATATCGATATATTCTTCCTTGGTTAGCATTTTAAATTTATCTTTTTCATACATTTTTTCTAAAGCGGTATCCTTTAATATACTTAACATGTGTATTTTTAGACCTTGAATATCTAAACTATTTAAATATTTTACAGTGTTTAACATATCTTCTTTAGTTTCGTAAGGAAGGCCATTGATAATATGAACAACTATATTTATATTTTTTTTACGTAGTTTTTTTACCATTTCTTCAAAACATTTAAGAGTGTGACATCTATTTATTAATTTAGAAGTTTTTTCATTTGTAGTCTGAAGACCTAGTTCTATAGTTAGAAAAGTTTTCTTATTAAGCTCATCTAAATAGTCTAAACATTCATCAGTTATAGCGTCAGGTCTTGTAGCGATACTTAAGCCGATGACATTTTCTTGACTTAATATTTTATTATGTAGTTCTTTTAGCTTTTCAACAGGCGCATAAGTATTAGTATGAGCCTGAAAATAGCCAATGTATTTAGCATTAGGCCATTTTAATAACATCATATCTCTAATCTTTGTAAATTGTTCTTCAATAGGTTCATTCTTGTTGCCAGCAAATTCACCAGAACCTAGTTTAGAACAATATATACAGCCAGAATAACCTACAGTTCCATCAATGTTAGGACAACTAAAACCAGCATCTAAACTAACTTTAAATACCTTTTGTTTAAACTTATTCTTATAATAATAGTCTAAAGTATGATATCTTTTATTATTATTACTATATTTAAAAATATTTTCCATATACATCACCAGATACAAAATATTTTATCATATTTGTACTAAATTATGATACAATTAATTTATAATGGAGGTTGGTTATACTTGGCAAAAAAGAAAAAACTAAAATTAAAAAAACCATTTATAGTTATTTTGAAAATTATATTTATTATAATCTTAATTATTATTGGTATTTTTTTATTTTATTTATATCAAGTAAATAATATAAGTAAACTAGGCTATGATAAAGACGCTAGTAAAAAAATCTTATTATTTGGTAAAAAAGATACTATTAAATCTTATGAATACTCAGATACTTTAAATGAGGCTTTTAAGAGTAAATATTATAAAGATGCTAATTTAGATAGTTATTCAAAGATAAAGTATCAGAATCAGAAAAATATAATTAAAAATATTAATACTTTAATTGATAAGGGTTATAGTAATAGTAATATTTCTTTAATACTTGCTCATGGTAATGATGATGATGTTAGTGAGTTTGCTAAAAAAGATAAAATAAAATACTTAGAAGAGTTTTATAGTATTAGTTATGCTAAATTAAAATATTATGATCGATATGTTAAGTATTCTAGTGAAACTGGTGAAGATGAAGAAACTACAGTATTGTTTGTTAATTTAAGTATGGACACAGATGATTATGTAGAACCTGTTAGTGTAGATAAATTTTCAAGGGATATGCTTGTTAATAAACATTATAAGTTGGATGAAAATTTTGTTCCTGATGACTTAGTTACATTTGATGAGAAGTATTGTAATGATGAAGTACAAGAGGGTAATAGAGAAGCAGTAGTAGCATTTAAAAATATGTATGAAGCTGCTAAAAAAGAAGGATTAGGTCTAGTAATTAATTCTGGTTATAGATCTTATCAGGATCAGGAAGAAATTTGTAATTCATATAAAGAATTATATGGAGAAGGATATGTTAGTAGATATGTTGCTTTACCAGGATATTCTGAACATCAAACTGGTCTTGCTTTTGATATAGGAAGTACAAGTAGTAATGTGTTTGCTGAGTCTAAGGAATATGAATGGATGCAGGATAATGCATATAAATATGGATTTATTTTAAGGTTTACTAAAGCTAACTCTTATATTACAGGTTTTAGAAGTGAACCATGGCATTATAGATATGTTGGTAAAAAAATAGCTAAATATATATATGAAAATGATATTTCTTTTGAAGAATATTATGCAGAATTTTTAGATAAATAAAATTTTCTTAACTTCTTGGAATATTTATTAATTTATGGTATTATGTTACTAGAATATAAGAGGTGTTGGTATGTATCCAATGGGAAAACAGTTTGAGGTTGATTATACAAGAGTAAAATGTAGCGATAAAACTACTTTTAAAGGTAAGTTTTATCG
>CAVIRY010000099.1:0-4204 GCA_963645255.1 bacterium | reverse complement strand
TCCAACTTCATAAATAACGCCGTTGCGATAAAGATAGATGAATAAGTTCCAGCAACAAGTCCAAATAACATTGCAAAGTTAAATGTCAATATTTCTCTAGAACCTAATAATATTAAAGTAATAACTGGAATTACTGTAGTTATTGATGTATAAACAGTACGACTAAAAGTCTCCTGAATACTTGTATTACATAATTCATAAAATTCCTTTTCTTTTAATTTGCTTTCATCAACTTCATTAACTTTTTCTCTTATTCTATCAAATGTAACAATAGTATCATTAATTGAATAACCAATAATAGCTAAAAGTGCTGCTATAAACATAGAAGAAACTTCAAAATTAAATATTCCAAATAAAGCTATCATAATCAAAACATCATGTACTAAAGCAACAACACCAGATACAGCATAACTAAATTTAAATCTAAATGATACATAAATAATAATACCTAATAAAGCAAGCAGTACAGAAAGGAAGGCATTTTTAACTAATTCTTTTTGAACAATATTAGAAACAACTCCTATATTAACTTTAGCATCATATTTATCTTCAAAATATGAATTTACTTCTTTAACTGTATCACCATCTAATGCATCATCTATTCTAATAACAGTCTCATCAGTTCCAATTGTTATATCAGAACTCTTTAGCTTTAATTCCTTTAAATCTTTATTTAATTGTTTCTTAGTTAACTTATCTTCTGTAGAAATGGTTATATCAGTACCAGATCTATAATCAATACCTAAATTCATACCACAGAAAGCTATTGTAATCATACCAATGACAATAATAATAACAGATATACCAGCAAATAATTTTCTATTTTTTAAGAAATCAAATTTACTAAATGGTTTTTTCTTAATCTTTTCATTTTTTGAAAGATTAGGAATATCTTCACTCTTAACAGCAATAAATAATTTTGTTTTGTCATTAAAATAATTTGTCTTAACAAATAAATTTAATAATATTCTAGTTAAGAATACCATTGTAAACATTGTAACTATAATTGTAATAATTAACATAGTAGCAAATCCTTTAATACTAGACTCGCCAAAAATAAACATAATTATCGCAACTATCAAAGTAGTTAAATTAGAATCAAGTATAGCACTAAAACTACATTTAACACCTTCTTTAAATGCCAAAGGTAAACTTTTTCCTTTATATAATTCTTCTCTAATACGTGCAAATGTAATAACATTTGAATCAACCGACATACCAATTCCAAGCACTAAAGCAGCAATTCCTGGAAGTGTTAATACTCCACCAACTAACCAAAATATTAAAAATACTAAAAATGTATATAGCATCATCGCTACTGTTGATATAGCACCTGCAAAATGATATACAGCTATTAATAATACTCCAATAAGTATAACACCTACAACTCCTGCTACAAATGTTTTTTGAAGTGTATCATCACCAAAGGAAGCTCCTACTGTTTTAGATGATATCTCAGTTAACTTACTTGGTAAAGATCCTGAATTAATTAAGTCAACTAAATTACTAACTTCATCCTCTGTAAAATTACCTTGAATGATAACATCACTAGCAAAACCTTGTGATACAGAAGCAGCACTTAAACAATTAGATTCACTAGTACCACATAAACTCCCCTCTTTTTCGAAACTATCAGTCATACCATTATAATCTAGCCAAATAACAATCATATTTTGTTCATAATCTTTAACAGCATTAGTAACTTCATAAAATTTATCTTTATCCTTAACTGTTAATAATACAGCTGGATTTCCTGAAGAATCTTGACTAATTTTAGCACCACCTGCTTTTAAAACTTCACTAGTCATTAATAAATTATCATCAGTATCCCTAAACGATAATGTCGCAACAGTTGATAACTGTGTACGTGCCTGTTCAGGATCAGTAACACCTGCTAATTTTACTCTTATTTTATCATTACCCTCTAAAATAATTTCAGGTTCACTAACACCCAAACTATCTATTCTTTTACTTAAAGTTTTATAAGTAGCTGTTAACTTACTACTATTCATTTTAGAACCATCAATAGATTCAACTTTATAAAGAATTTCAAAACCACCTTGTAAATCTAAACCAAACTTTAATCCTTTAAATAATGGAATAAATAACAAGCAAATCACTACTGTTAATACAAATAAACAAGAAGCAGTAATAATAACCTTCTTTTTACCTTTGTTCTTCTTTTTCATGTAAATTCACCTCATAAAATTTCTAAATTTTTATCAAAATATTGTGTCCTACTGTTTCCTAATTTTTCTTTCAAATATTTATCTATTTGATTATTATCAGCTTTCAATATATCATCAACAATATCTGAAAGCATCAAATCACGAGCCCTACACCATTTAGTTTCAATTAAAAAGTTCCATACATCAATCTCTTTTATATATGAATAACCAAATCTTTTTAATTCCATAACTTTACTTCTAAGTGCCGGACCAACTCTATGATAAAGTTCCTCTTTACTAGAAAATTCAAAATCCATAAAGACACCACATCCTCACCAACATCATTATTATAACTAAAATAACTAAAAAATTAAAGTAAAATCAACAAATTTCTCAAATAAAGAAAGGAAATTTCTATATTTTTTCATTATCATCTTTAATCGCTCTAGGAAAGCTATTATAATACACTTCTTTAAGTCTATCAGTTGTAACATGAGTATAAATCTGTGTCGCACTAATACTTTCATGTCCCAAAAGTTTTTGAACCGTCAACAAATCACACCCTTCATTAAGTAAATGTGTCGCAAAACTATGTCTTAACACATGCGGAGAGATAGATTTATTTAAACTAGTTTCTTTAATTATCTGATCAAGTACATACCTTACTCCTCTTTCGGTAATACAAGAGCCAAGATTATTTAAAAACAAATACGAACTATTCTTAACATTAAGTCTTAAATAACCATCATTAAGATATAGTTTTAATACTTCATCACAATATTCTCCATATGTAACTCTTCGTTCTTTATTACCTTTACCCAAAATAAGTATTATCCTACTACCTAAATCAATATCAGAAACTTTAATAGACACAAGCTCTCCAACTCTAATCCCAGTTCCATATAACATTTCTAAAATAAGACGATTTCTTTGTCCTAAAGGAGTCCTTAAATCAGGAACTTTAAATAATTCTTCTAATTCATTGTATTCAAAATATCTAGGTAATTTCTTTTCTTTTTTTAATCCAGATACCAATGAAAAAACATTGTTTTTAATAACTCCTTCATTCGCCAAAAATTTATAAAATCCTCGTAAAGCACTAAGTTTCCTATCAATAGAAGAATTATTTTCGCTCTTTTCTTCTTTTAAATACATTAAGTAAAATCGCAAATCGCTATACTGTAAATTTTTAAAATTAATATTCTCACTATTTAAATAATCTAAAAATTGTACTATATCACTACAATAATTCTCCACTGTATAAAGTGAATAATTTTTCTGATATTCTAAATAATCTCTATACTCTTCTAATTCTTTAATCATTTTTTCTTCACCAAACTATCAGTAGTACCAGATAAAAAACCAATCGACTCTGCAGTATCACCAGTCCCAAAAAAGCCAATACGTTGTAAGTCATCAAAGTTACTAGGTCTATATACATCATCTGCACTATGTTCGCTCCATACACGTTCCCAATCTATATTACCTTCACTATCACGAGTATCATAAATATTAGAAACAACATCAGTAACTAAAGGAGCTTTATTCATCTTTTCATTTTCACTAATTGTTTTAAACATATCAGCCTTAAGTGCTTTAGTTTTTGAAGCCTTAAATCCTGATAAAGATCTTTTTTCTTTTTCTAAAGCTAAATGTTTTTGCTCCCAAATAATAAGTTTACGCAAATTATTATATTTTAAACAACCCGAATAAATAGATTCAAAATTTTTTCTATCTTCCTTGTCTTTTTGTCTTTCACAACTTTTTGCATATCCAGAAATACCTTCTATCAATCTGGGAGATAAACTTAAAGACACAAGTTTACTACCTAGTTTTTTATCTCTTATATAACTAGTTATTCTTTTTACAAAATCTAACAATTCACTACTTCTAGCAAGCCAAATCTCATTATCTAAGTAACCTTTTTTCTTCTTATTTTTCACTTCTAAAGCACATCTTTTTAATAATGGATTATTATAAACAATAATATCTTTTTTTAACCCATCATATACGTGTGTCATCAAAACATATTCACT
>CAVIRY010000098.1:0-3118 GCA_963645255.1 bacterium | reverse complement strand
GTTACAAGATAATTATAAGTCTTCATTAATAGAAAGATGTTATAGAGATAATAAAATACAGTTTGAAAAGTATTATCTTTTAGGAATTAAGTTTATTAAACAATTATTGTTAGATATTTATAATGAAAAGTTGCTTTATGATAAATACTTTATTTTAATACCGGAAATTATATTTGAAGATAAGAAAGATATGACTAGGTTCTTAGATTTATTTGATAATCCATTAGTTAAACGTTATGTTGTACTTGGAATTGTTTCTGATAATTATTATAGTAATCAGGCATTTATTAGAAAATATAATTTTAGTATAGCTTGTATTCAAGACTTTTCTCATATTAATGATGTTAGTAGTAAGCTTACTAATTTAGATAATAGTAATTTATTTGATTATATATTAGTAGATAGGTTTAAAGATAAGGATTATGATAGTTTTGTTAAGTATTCCATGGTTAATTTGGATGGTATTTTATTTAATAAGGAGTGATAATTATGCAGACTTTTGCGAGATTCTTATTTGAATTTATGTCTGTATTCTTTGGCGGAATAGGTATGATATTTAAAGGGTTCTTTTTAGGACTAGTACAAATATTTAATGTTAGAGAATATGCTTATATTATTCAAGTATATAAGAATGACTTTAAAGTTGGCGAATGGGTATTAGTAATTGTTGCGATTGTAGTTTTAGTAATTATGTTAGCTTTAATTATTTTACTTTTCTATTTTCTTATTAAAAAGTATTTGAAATTTAGAAAGACTTTAGTTGAACAAGAATCTATGTTAGAAGAAATTGGAGCTTTAAATAAAGAAGTTGCGACTCTTGTACAGGAAAAAGAAAAGATTCTTGCGATGAAGGTTTCACAACTTGGACTTAAACCTGATGAAGAAGCTGAAGTGTTAGAAGAGGAAGAAGTTAGTGAACAAGATCCTACTAAAATTGATGATAGTAATATTAGATTCTCTAAGTTACACGCTATTGATATTGCTTATAAAGATTATAAAGTACAAGTTTATAATAATACGTTTACTTTGGAAGAACTTGTTGAATTATTTAGAAATTTTGCAGCTTCTAAACTACGTTTATATTATACAACTAATATGATTAGATTATTTATATCAGCTTTATCGGCTACAAAGCTTGTTATACTACAAGGTATTTCTGGTACTGGTAAAACTTCACTTGCTTATGCTTGGGGAAAATTTATAAGAAAAGACGCTATTATTGCTTCTGTTCAACCTTCTTGGAGAGATAGAACTGAGTTATTTGGGTATTTTAATGAATTTACTAAGAAGTTTAATGAGACTGAAGTTTTAAAGAAAATGTATGAAGCTGGTTATAATGATGATGTTTATGTAACTGTACTAGATGAAATGAATATAGCACGTGTTGAGTACTACTTTGCGGAAATGTTATCTATTCTTGAAATGCCAACTCGTGATGAATGGATAATTGAGTTAGTTCCTAGTGTTTGGGACACAGATCCGGTTAAATTAAAGGGTGGAAAATTACAAATTCCTGGTAATATGTGGTACATTGGTACTATCAATAACGATGATTCTACTTTCGCTGTTACTGATAAAGTGTATGACCGTGCTATGCCAATTGATATTAATGATAAAGGTCAAGTATTTGAACCTATTGATACAGAATCTATGAATATTAATAGTTCTTATTTGGAAGGCTTATTTAAACAAGCTAAAGAAAGACATCCATTAACTGAGGAAATGGCTAAGAAGATAGATGAAATGGATGACTATGTTATTAAACATTTCCGTATTGCTTTTGGTAATCGTATTGTTAAACAGATGAAAGACTTTGTTGCGACATATGTTGAATGTGGTGGTAAGGAAGTAGATGCTGTTGATTATTATATTGCAAGAAAAATACTTAGAAAATTTGAACAATTGAACTTAGCTTATATTAGAGATGAGTTAGATGGTTTTATTGAATATTTAGATAAAACTTTTGGTAAAGAAAACTTTAATGAATGTAAGGAATATTTATTAAGACTTAAGAAAATGGTATAGGAGGTAGAATTTTATGACTGATACAGATGTTAAATTAGATGTTGAAGATTTAAAGAATGATTCCTTTATGAATCATCTTAATTCTACCTTATCAGTAAAAAGAGATTATGAGCTACATGAGTATGACTACTACTGGCTAGAAATTATAGAGGATGTTTTACCTTATATAGATAATATTTTACGTAATCCTAAAAGATTTATTGTTAATGAAGAAGATATTGTTAAAGTTGAGTTATCTAAAAAAATTACAGTTGAAAGTGTTATACATTTAACTCAACATACTAATTTGATTCAAGATTATAATCAAAAAACTGGTGATGTTAAACCTACTAAAGTATTAAATATTAATAAAGAGGAAAGTTTAGATACTTATGAAAATAGATTTATTTATACTTTGATTAATAATTTAAGAGCTTTCTTTGAACAAAGAGTTGAAGCGACTGGGTCTAATTCTTCTTATCAAGATATTAAAGATATTAAGTATGAAGGAAATTCTAAAGTAGGGAATGAGGATATTACTTTTTCATTAGTTATTAATTCTACTAATAAGAATACTAAAGAAGTAAGTAATGGTAGTGACTTATCTTATTCTGAACGTCTTGCAAAAGTAAAAGTACAGTTAGATGGTTTCTTTGGTACAGAATTGATGACAACACTTAGTAAACTTCATGTTGAAAAGGTACGTTCACCTATTAGAAAGACTAATGTAATTTTAAAGAATCCGAACTTTAGAAAAGCAGAAGAATTATGGAATTATATACAGACTTATGTTAATAAAGATAAAAATATTGTTGATAAAAAGAATTATTTTGATGACAGTGATTTAAAAAATGAGTATAATCAAGCTATTTTAATGACTTATATTGCGAATAAATCTTTAAATAGTGATGATAATAAATTAGATGAGGTTTCAATGCTTAGTAATGTAATTGATAGACTTATTTCTAATTTATTAGATACAGATGATACATTAACTGAAGATGAATTAAAAGATGTATTTATTAAACAAATAAGAAAGACTAAATTAAATAATAATAATAAAAGAAAAGTTATTTTGAAAATACTTAAAGATAGAATGGATAAAGATAAGAAG
>CAVIRY010000097.1:0-2360 GCA_963645255.1 bacterium | reverse complement strand
ATCAGTATTACATGTTGATATGTTACCAGCGTTATCTTTTACTATACCATACCATGTTGTTCCCGTTGTTTCATATTGTTTTTTAGATAATATTGAGTTACAACTTACATTTGATGAAGTTCCTAATCCAAAACAAGCAACTCCAGAAAGTATATCACTTTTTGTTAATGTTACAGTTACATCGCTTACGTACCAGTCATTTTCACCGTTTGGATTAGCTGGATTTAAACTAATAGAGCAAGTTGGCAATGTATAGTCTATGCTAATATTAGTACTTACTGTTTTACAGTTTTCAGCATGATCACAGGCTTCAAATGTTAATGTTTTATTCATTTCATCTTTATATGGTGATCCATTAGGTGTTATTGTATTTGAGTTTGTTTTACTGTCATGTGTGAAACTTTTTATTGTCCAAGTAGACTCATCATTATATTTATAATTAAATTTTGCTAGATAAGCAGTTTCATCTTTTGCTGTTGCTGATACGTTGAAAGTTTTATTGTTTTTATAATCAGTATTATTATACCATTTTCCAGCATAAGGATTAGATATTGTAAGTGTTGGTAGTGTTTTATCAAGCATTATATATGATTCACCTTCAGTACAGTTACCAGCATTGTCACATACTTGAAAGTATACTTTTTCGTCTCTGTCTTTTGTGAATGGTGTTGTATTAAATACATAGGTATCTCTATTTACTGGGCCAGTTTTATTTTTATTACCAGATGAGGTATATTCAGTCCAAGAAGTACTTGCATATTTATATGAATGATATGCTATACCAGAAATACCTGTTTCATTGTTTGAGATATTATCAGTTTTATCTTTTGAAGTTATCTTTATTACATAAGCATTGTTATTTTTATCATAGGTAGCTTTATTAAACCAGACGTTTAGATATGGATTTGAAATATCTGTTATTTCAGGCTTTGTTTTATCTATTTTTATAGTTGTTGTTGAAATTTCTGAATAGTTTCCCGCAACATCTAGTGCTCTTACTTCAACTATTTCTCCTCTTTCTTTTGTGAATGGTGTTGATGTGAATTGTAATTCTTCATTGGGCTCTGCTCCTGAGTTTGCCCAAACATGCCATTCATTTTCTGGTCTTCCATCAGATGCTGTTAATGTAGAATCTGGATAACGATATTCTAATTGTTTTATACCTGATGTTACATCTTTAGTAATTATTTTTATTGTATATGTAAAGCTATTACCTTCCTCATCTTTTAAATTTGTCCATGTGTTATCGTAGTCATTGATAATAATTGGTGTTGTTGGTGGCTCCATGTCTAAGTATACATTAACTGGACATTGAAATTGATTACCTTCTTTATCTTTCATAGCAATATATGCAATTTTTACTGATTCAATATAGCTTTGAGTATAGACGTCTTTTTCACAACCTTTATTGGACTTACTATTACATTTTACAGATATTTCAATTGGTATTGAATCTCTTCCCGTCCATTCTGTTTTTTGACCAGTTAATTCGCTACAGGTTGGATCTTTACTACTCTTTATCTCCATTTCATCTGAAGTTTTTACAGTCTGATTTCCATAATAATCTGTAATAATTACTTTTATTTTAATTTTACCTGGTAAATATTTTTCTAATGGTACGTTTTTTTCTATTTCTGTTTTTAGTTTACCTTCAACATCTCCTGAATTTTTTACTTCTATTTCATTGTTATAGATTATGTAACTATAACTAGCTATTTTATCATCATCTTTCATATTAAGCGTTACACTTATTTTTGAATAGTCTAACTTAGCTTCATCACTTACTGGCCAGTTCTTATAGGTAAATGTTACATCACCTGGATTATCAGATTCAGCATTTTTTTCCATTGCATAATTAGGACACACTAAAATAACTGAATAACTGTAATGTGTTTTATCATATTTATAAACTTGGACTATTGTCTGATCTGCATTACATTTACCTTTATGTCTATCAACAACATCTCCTATGTATTTTTTTGCTTGTAATGTTGATAGTTTTATATTAGTTCTCATACCTACTCTTTTAGGTAGGGCATTACGATTATCTTGGGTATAACTTTTAGCTGCTGCGATTATTTCATCTTTTTGCGCTTCATAATACTCTTGTTCTGCTTTTTTTAGTATATAGTTTACACTAGCAATCGCAATAGTAGATAATAAGCCCAGTATAACTATGGCTGCTAAAATCTCTATTAATGAAAATCCTTTTTGTTTCTTATTCACTACTATCACCCTTTACCGTATTATATTACTATATTGTAAGTATAACTTTTTTAACGTACAAAGTCAATTTTAAAATGTTAACAGGATAAAATAATGAATAAAAATAAAAATGCTTAGTTTTGTCAGTATTTATA
>CAVIRY010000096.1:0-5006 GCA_963645255.1 bacterium | reverse complement strand
CCATTAGAAGGATACTTATTTCCGGATACATATTATTTTAATGATAAAGACGTAAAAGTTTCTAAAATAATTGAAACAATGTTAGATGAAATGGAAAATAAATTAAATGACTACAAAAATCAAATAAATAATAGTCAAATGACAATTCATGAAATATTAACTTTGGCCTCTATTATAGAAAAAGAAGGAAAGACAAGTGATTTTAAAGACATTTCATCAGTTTTCCATAATCGTTTAAACATATCTATGAAATTACAAAGTTGTGCTACCTCATATTATGGTTTAGGTTTGGAATTTACCGATGTTGGTATTGCAACATCAGAAATGATGAATAGTCAAAACCCATATAATACATATATAGTTTCTGCATTACCGGTAGGTCCAATATCCATGCCAAGTTTAAATGCCATCGAAGCAGCTCTTAATCCAAAAGACACCAATAATTTGTATTTTATATCAGATAATGAAGGAAAGACATATTTCTTCGAAACAGCAAAAGAACATGCCGATAAGAAAAATGAACTAATAGCAACAGGTAAATGGGAAAGGTAAAACAGGTGAAAAGCAGTGAAAAATATTTATGAAATAATAAATGAAATACGTACATATGCAAAAGAAGAAAAAGTACCAATAATGATGGATGATGGACTTAAATTTCTAATAGAATACATAGCAAAAAATAAAATTCAGTCAGTACTAGAAATAGGTACAGCAATAGGATATTCAGCAATAATGATGGCACTATCAAATCCATCTCTTACCATAACAACAATAGAGCGTGATGAAAAAAGGTACCTAGAGGCTTTAAAAAACATAAAGAAATTAAATTTAGAAGACCGAATTACTTTAATATTTAATGATGCTCTTGATGTTAATTTATCTGAAAAATACGATTTAATATTTATAGATGCAGCGAAGGCACAAAGTATAAAGTTCTTCGAAAAATTTGAAAAAAATTTAAACCCATCTGGTACAATAATTACAGATAATTTAAAATTTCATGGACTAGTAGATAAAGATGAAGAAGAAATAGAAAGCCGAAATCTAAGAACACTAGTTAGAAAAATAAAAGAATACATATCATTCTTAAAAGGAAATATCAATTACAAAACAGACTTTTATGAACTTGGAGATGGTATATCCATAAGTAAAAGAATAGAAGAAAAATAAAATAAAATAAAAAGTTATTTTAGGGAGGCTATTATGATAATATATGATAAACCAAAAAAGCCAACTACTACACAAAAGAAAAATAAAAAAAGAGTACAATTTGACTCAAATAATATTCTAATAATAATCATACTTTGTGCTCTTTTAGCAATAATAGGAATTATTTATTTTTATCAACATCAAAAATCAATAGACAATTATCAATACCTAAAAATTTATGATGAATATCCTTTAGTTATGACAAGACATGATAATGAGAATGAACAATATCCCATAGTTGTACCATATATAAATATAGATTCAAATGAAATCACTGGTGTCAACGATGAAATACTAGCATATGCACAAAGTTTTGCTAGTAAAAAAAATAATGCCATAACCTATGAATATAACATAAATGGTTCAATACTATCTTTAGTCCTTAAAGCTGTAAATAATAATACCGGTGGCGATCCAATCGTAGACTTTAAAACATACAATATCAGCTTGGAAAAAATAAAAATACTTAATGCTGATGAAGTATTAGAATTGTTTGATTTAAACTATAATCAAGTAGAGACAATTATAAAAAATAAATTTCAAAACTATTACAAACAAGAAGTCAAAGAGGGCTATATCGATAAAAGCATCTGCAACTATGAATGTTTCCTAAGCTGGCGTGGAGTTAGTACAGATAACTACCTAGATAAGATTAGTTTCTACATAAAATCAGGACAATTAATAGTATATAAACCATTCGTAACACAAACACTTTTAAAAGAAGAAAAATTTTATGAAAATGAAACATACGAATTCCAAATAACTAATTAAAATAAGAAAGTTATTTCAAAAATAACTTTTTCTTTTCCAATAAAATTACACCAAAACCTAGAAACTATGATATAATCATAACTAAACACAGCATACTATGCCAAAACTACATATAGAAATGAGATGGGTAAATGAAAATTTTAATAGAACAAAGTATCAAAAATACTGATCTTAATAAATACACAGATGGCCTAATTTTATCATTAGAAAACTATTCCTCTCAAAGTTACTTGACATATACATTTGAAGAAATAGAACAAATAATAAAAGATAACCATGATAAAGAAATATTTATCAATTTAAACAAAAACTTCTTTAATGACGAAATAGAAAACTTAAAAGAAATACTTCTAAAAATAGATAAACTAAATGTAAAAGGAGTCTTCTTCTATGATCTAGCAATTCTTCAACTAAAAAAAGAATGTAATTTAAAAACAGATCTTATCTGGAGTCAAACTTATATGGTAAATAATTATAAGACTTGTAATTATTACCATAGTAAAGGCGTAAAATATGCCTTATTAAGTAAAGAAATAACCTTAGAAGAAATAAAAGAAATAATTACAAAAAGCAAAATATCAGCAATGGTTGAAACGATAAGTATGCCAAGTGTAGCTTTTTCAAAAAGAAAATTACTAACTAATTATTATCATAACCTAAATAAAGAAACTAAGAAAAAATTAATAATAACAGAAAAAACAACTAATGAAGAATATCAAGTATTAGAAGATGAAAACGGTACTAATTTCTTTCTAAATAAAATAACTAACGCAACATCAATTATAAAAGAGTTATATTCATGTAATTGTCCCTATATAATATTACGAGAATATGGAATAGACCATGAGCTATTTAAAGAGTTATTAATAGATACACAAAAATATATAGAAGGTAAATGTCAAGATGAAGACTACATTAATAAATATAAAAGTCTTAACGACTTTACAAACTTCTTCTTTAAAAAGACAATATATCAGGTGAAGAAAAATGACTAAAATAGAATTATTATCTCCAGCAGGAGACTTAGAAAGATTAAAAGTAACTCTTTTATATGGTGCTGATGCCGTATACATAGGCGGACAAAAATATAGTTTAAGAGCTAATGCTACTAACTTCTCACTAGAAGAAATAAAAGAAGGTTGTGACTTTGCTCATAAACTTAATAAAAAAGTATACTTAACCTTAAATATCGTTTTTCATAATGAAGACATGAGTGAAGTAGAAGAATACATAAAAAACGTAGTAGAAGCAGGAATAGATGCCTTTATTGTATCTGATCCATTTATTATTTCACATATAAAAAACAATTATAAAAATGTAGAAGTTCATTTATCTACACAAAACTCAACAAGTAATTATAAAGCAGTTGAATACTTCAAAAGTGAAGGCATAGATAGAGTAGTACTAGCAAGAGAAGTAGGCAAAAAAGATATGAAAGAAATAATAGATAAGACTCATGTTGATATCGAAGTATTTATTCATGGAGCTATGTGTACCTGTTTTTCAGGAAGATGTGCTTTATCTAATTACGTAACAAATAGAGATGCTAACCGTGGAGGATGTGCTCAAGTATGTCGTTTTGCCTTTAAAACCAATGAAGAAAAAGATTTTACAATGGCCACAAAAGACTTAAACATGGCAGAATATATAACTGATCTTATTGACATTGGAGTTAAGAGCCTAAAAGTAGAAGGAAGAATGAGATCGTTATATTATCTAGCAACAGTAATTGGAACATATCGTGAAATAATAGATAGATATTACAATAAAACACTAACTAAAAAAATAATAGAAGAGCTAGAATATCGTCTAAGTAGAGTAGCAAACAGAGAAGTATCAACACATTTTTTCCTAAAAGAAGCCGACTATAATGATCAGTATTACTCAGGACGTCAAGAACTATCCAATCAAGATTACCTAGGATTAATAACTTCTTATGATAAAGAAAATAACTGCATAGTATTAGTAGAAAGAAATTATTTTAAACCAGGTGATGAAACAGAAATATTTACACCATCTGGTGAAATATATAAATATACAGTAGAAAAAATATATGATGAAGACATGAATGAACTAGAAGTAGCTAGACATCCAGAACAAGTCTTGAAACTAAAATTCAATCATATCCTACCAGCATATTCTATGATTAGATTAATAACAAAGGAGAGATAACAAAATGAAAAAAAGATTTTATAATGTAACAGTTTATGAAACTACAAAAGAACATGAAAGACAAAGAATAGGGCAAATAATAGTAGAAAAAAATCTATTAGGAGTACAAGAAATAGTATCAGGAATAGAAATGGATAGAGTACTTACAAATGGACCTATATGTCTATTTGCTGATGCAGACATAGAAAAATTTGGACATTACGTTTTTGTAGAACATAGTTCAATAAAAACATCTTCCTTAGCAACACCTAAAGAAGTAGAAGAATATATAGATAATTATGAAAACAACCCATTTAAAACTATAGCAGATGATATGCTTACAAAAAAACACCAAGCTAAAGCACTAAAAAAAGTTCGTAATTCAAAATAATAAGGATAAAATATGAAAAATTTAAATATAATTAAAGAAAATTTTCAAAAACAAGAAGAAATATATATAGAATATGCAACAAAAAGTAAAGACGCTATTCGTTTTGAAGAAATATCAGATAACGATATTAGGACTTCATTCTTTAGAGATATAGATAGAATTATTCATGCCCTAAGTTATACAAGATATCTAGATAAGACTCAAGTATATTCTTTTAAACGCAATGATCATATATCAAAAAGAATGACTCACGTCCAATTAGTTAGTAAAATTGCTAGAACTATAGGAAGAGGATTAAGACTAAATACAGATTTAATAGAAGCTATTGCCCTAGGTCATGACATAGGGCATACTCCATTAGGCCATACAGGCGAAGCCATTTTAAATGAGATATCATTAAGAGAACTAAATGAATATTTTGCTCATAATATTCAAGGCGTAAGACATTATATGTATATAGAAAATAATGGAGAAGGCTTAAACC
>CAVIRY010000095.1:0-11646 GCA_963645255.1 bacterium | reverse complement strand
ATAAAAAGTGTATTCTTGTGTTAAAATATTCTTATACTAGAATAAGAGGTGAGGATATGCAAGGACAATATTTAATTATCGGTTCAGCTGTTGTTATTGCACTTGTTATTGTTATTATTATTCTTCACTTTATTAAGCAATTTGAAATGAAGTATTATCGAGATAAGATCAAAGAACTAGAAAAACAAAGAAATGTAGTGGCGTCAACTCCTGTTCTTTTAGAATTATCTAAAGTAGAGCCAATTATTAAAAATGATAAAATGGAAGAAAAATATAATAAATGGCATGATGAATTTATTTCTCTTAAAGAGAATAGATTAACATTAATAGATGATATGTTAATAGATTTAGATATTTATGTTGATAAAAGAGACTATAAGTCTTGTAGTTATTCTATGGCTAAAATAGAAATGGAAATTTATAAGGTTAGAGAAGCAGCTGATAATTTATTAGATGAAATAAAAGATATTACTTTGAGTGAAGAAAAATATAGAGCTATTGTTACAAAATTAAAAACAAAATATAGAGTTCTTAATAAAGAATTTCAAGATCATAAACAATTATATGAGCAAATGCAAGAACCTATTACTTTGCAGTTAGAAAATATCGAAAGAAGATTCTTAGATTTTGAAAAAGTAATGGAGGATAATGATTATGCAGAAGTTGTTCATGTTGTTAAAGCTTTGGATACTATGATAGAACATATTGATATTATAGTTAAAGAAGTTCCAGATGTTTTACTAATGGCTAATCAAATTATTCCAAAAAGGATAAAAGAAGTTAAAGACAATTATGATGAATTAATTACTTTAGGTTTTCCTTTGGACTATTTAAATATTGATTATAATTTAGATGAAATTAATAAAAATGTAGAAGGTATTTTAGATAAAGTAAATGTTTTAAATTTAGAAGGATGCATGTTTGACTTAAAAACTATGTTAGAATATTTGGACTCATTATTTATTGATTTTGAAAAAGAAAGATTAGCTAGAAAAGTATATGAAGAAATAGAAAATGATTTTTCCAAGAAAATTGAGAAGACAAATAAATTAGTAAATGATGTGTATTTACAACTTGATGATATTAAAAATTTATATGATTTAAATGATGAAGATGTTGATATAATTCATAAAGTTAATAAAAGTTTAGTTGTAATTAATGATGATTATAAGAAATTAATTGCTAAAGTAGAGGCTAATTCTACACCGTATACTATGTTAAATAAAGAGATAGAAGATTTAACTGTACGTTTAAAAAACATGGAAGAAGAGTTAGATAAGTCTTTAAAATCACTTGGTAATATGTATGATGATGAAGTTAGAGCTAGAGAGCAGTTAAATGAAATTCAAGAATTTTTAAAACAATGTAAATATAGAATGAGAACTTATAAATTGCCAGTTATTACAGATAATTATTTTGTACAATTATCAGAAGCTAATGAGGCAATACATGAAGTTATTAAAGAATTAGAAAAAAAACCTATTGTTATTAAAACTTTGAATACAAGAGTTGATACAGCAAGAGATTTAGTTTTAAAATTATATAATACTACTAATGAAATGATTAGAATGGCACAATGTGCAGAGATTGCTATTGTATATGGAAATAGATATCGTGATTATGAAGAAGTAGATGCGGGACTTAATGATGCTAGAGATAAATTCTTTATGGGAGATTATAAGAAGTCATTAGATATAGCAATTAGAACTATTTCTTTAATAGATAATGAAATATCTAAAAAGTTATTTAATAGTGAAGGTTATTAACAGGGACTTTTGTTCTTGTTTTTTTATGGACTTTTATGGTAAAATAGCGCTGGTGATGTAAATGGATCGAGTTATATTAATAAAATATGGTGAACTTAGTACTAAAAAAGGAAATAGGAATTTCTTTATTAATACTTTGTATAATAATGTTAGAAATAAATTAAGTAAATATGATGTTAAAATTAGTAAAGATAGAGCTAGAATGTATATTGAATTTAAGGATAGTGAACTAGATGATATAAAGAAATGTATTGATGGTATCTTTGGTATTCATATGTATCATATTGCTTATATTGTTGATACTAATACTGAGGATATTTGTAATAAAGCTGTTGAAATTTTAAAAAACATATCTTTTTCTAGTTTTAAAGTGGAAACTAAGAGAAGTTTTAAAGCTTTTCCACTAGATAGTGTGGAATTTAGTAAAAAATTAGGTGGAGTAATTCTTAAAAATATAAATGATATTAAAGTAGATGTTCATAATCCTGAAGTTTTAGTTCAAGTTGAAATTAGAGAAAAACATTCTTATATTTATTTAAATAGTTACTCTGGTGCTGGTGGTTATCCAGTTGGTACACAACCTAAAGGTATGTTAATGTTATCTGGTGGAATAGATTCTCCTGTTGCTGGATATTTAGCAATGAAGCGAGGTATAAAATTAGAGGCTGTTTATTTTGAAGCTATTCCTCATACTAGTTTAGAAGCTAGAAATAAAGTTATTGCTCTTACTAAGAAACTTAGTAGTTATACTAATTATATTAATTTACATATTGTTAATTTTACGCCTATTCAAGAAGCAATTTATAAAAATTGTAGAAGTGATTATTGTATTACTATTATGCGTAGAATGATGTATCGTATTATGGAAAGAATTGTTAAAAGTCATAATGGTTATGTAATAATTAATGGAGAAAGTGTTGGACAAGTCGCTAGTCAAACATTAACAAGTATGTCTGTTATTAATAGTGTTACTAATGTTCCTGTTATTAGACCGGTTGCTTGCCTGGATAAATTAGAAATAATAGATATTGCTAAAAAAATAGATACATACGAAACTAGTATTTTACCATATGAAGATTGTTGTACTGTTTTTGTACCAACTCATCCTGTTATTAATCCTAGAGAAGATGTTTCTATAAAAGAAGAGTCTAAGTTTGATTATGAAAATATGATTAATGATGCAGTTGATACTATAGTGACAGTTAAAGTTTTAGATAAAATTGAAGAAGAGTTTGTAAAATTTCTATAAATTACCAAAAAAAATCGTGTATTATTTGTGGAAAAGTTCACAACCTATTAGTGTATAGGAGGTGAAACAATGAATAATACAAAGAATTCTTCTATGAAAATGAGAGTTCCAGGTGCTAAACAAGCTATTGATAAAATGAAATATGAAATAGCTAATGAATTTGGTGTAAACTTAGGTGCTGATGCTACTAGCCGTGCAAATGGTTCAGTTGGTGGTGAAATCACTAGACGTTTAGTACAAAACGGTTTAAACCAAGTTTCTGGAAGCTATAATACAAATAAATAAGTTAAATAATTTATAGCTTAAAAGATAGACCTTACTGGCCTATCTTTTGTTTTGTAATTTTTGATATGCTGTAGTATAATATTAATAGATTTAGAAATGAGGGACTTATTATGAAAATTCTATCTATTAATGCAGTTAATGATTATTTAAAATTTTGTTTATTTGATATAGATAGTAATTCTATGCTTGCTAAAGGTTTATTTGAAAGAATAGGTATGGACGGCAGTACTTGTTTAGTTATGTATAATGATGAAAAGTTTGTACAAGAAGTTGATTGTGCTAGTTTTGATGATGTTGCGAATATTTTATTAGATAAACTAATTAGTTTGGATATTATTAAGTCTTTATTTGAGATAAATGCTATTGGTCATAAAGTAATTCAAGGTAGGGATTTATTTGATAATGGTGTTTTACTTGGGGAGAATGCAATGGAGACGTTGGAAAGGCTAAAGGATGAGTTTCCAATGTATAATGGTAGTAGTTTTAGTACTATTAAATCTTTTAAGAGGGCAATGCCAGATACTATGCAAGTGGCCTTTTTTGATACTTCTTTTGCTACTGATATGGATGAAAGTGTTTATTTGTATCCAGTTCCTTATTCTTGGTATAGTGAATATGGTTTAAGAAAGTATGGATTTCATGCGATAAGTCATAGACAAGTTTCAAAAGAAGTGAAAAAGATTGTTGGCCGTGATGAGTATAAATTAATAAGTTGTCGTATTAATGGTGCATCTGGATCTATATCGGCTATTAAGAATGGTAAATGTATTGATAATTCGATGGGATTTACACCTTTATCTGGTTTAATAATGAGTACTAAGTCTGGTGATGTTGATACGTCTATAATTCCATATATAATGGAACACGAAGGTAAAAATGCTTCTGAAGTTATAGATGACTTGAATAATAAATCGGGATTATTTGGAATGAGTGAAATATCTGATAATATAGATGATATTGTTAGGGAAAGTAATTCTTCTAATCATAAAGCAATGGTTGCGATAGATAAGTTTATTAGAAAAATTGTTGATTATATAGCACAATATTATGTTTTATTAAATGGCGTTGATATTATTACTTTTAGTTCTGATTTTTTAGTTAATAATTTTGATATACTTAAGGAAATTTGTAATAGATTATCTTGTTTAGGAGTAGAAATTGATAGTAGTATATCAGAGTTATCTAACTCTTTAGAGAAAATTAGTAGTAAAAAATCTAAAATTTTAGTATATGTTGTTCCCGTTGATGAGGAAATTGTTATTGCTAAAGAGACTTATAATTTAATAAATAGATAGGAAATGTGTAATGTATAAGAAAATTTTTAAGGAAATAAAAAAATATAATACAATTGTAATTGCTAGACATATAGGTGTTGACCCGGATGCTATGGCTAGTCAAATAGCTCTTAGGGATTCAATTAAACTTACTTTTCCTGAAAAAAAGGTAATTGCAGTTGGTACTGGCAGTGCAAAGTTTACTTTTTTAGGAAAACTAGATAAGTTAGAGAAGTTTAATAATGCTTTACTTATAGTTACTGATACACCTGATAGAAGACGTGTTGATGGACCTAATGTGGATGATTTTGATTATGCTATTAAAATTGATCATCATCCTTTTATTGAAAAGTTTTGTGATTTAGAATTAATCGAAGATACAGCGACTTCTGCATGTGAAGTTATTATGAGATTAATAAAAAATACTGGGTTAAAGTGTAATAAAGAGATTGCTGAAGTATTATTTATGGGACTTGTATCTGATTCTAATCGTTTCTTATTTAGTAGTTGTACGGCAGAAACGTTTAATTTAGTTTCTGAATATTTAGATGAGTATAAATTTGATATTTCTTCATTGTATCAACAACTTTATTCTAGACCTTTGAACGAAGTTAGATTAGAAGGATATATATCCCTTAACATGACTGTTACTGAAAATAAGCTAGGATATATTAAGATAACGGATGAAATTATTAATAAGTTTGGTGTTGATAGTGCTTCTGCTGGTAACTTAGTTAATAATTTTAACTTCATCAATGAAGTTTTGGTTTGGGCTACTATTACTGAGGACTTAAAAAATGAGCAAATTAGAGTTTCTATCAGATCACGTGGTCCAGGAATAAATCATATAGCTGAGAAGTATCATGGTGGTGGACATAAGCAGGCTTCTGGTGTTAAGTTAAAGACATTTGAAGAAGCTATGGAATTAATGAATGACTTGGATAAGTTCTTATTAGAATATAATCGTAAAGAGGAGGCACTGGAAAATGGTGATTAAAGAGGCAAAGTTAGATATTATTGCGACTAGGAGAAGTCAGTATCCAGAAGATGGTAAGGCTGAATTTTTATTAGTTGGTCGTAGTAATGTTGGTAAAAGTAGTTTTATAAATTCAATACTTTCTAGAAAAAATTTAGCACATACTTCTTCTAAACCTGGTAAGACTCAAACTCTTAATTTTTATAAAATAAATGATACGTTTTATTTAATTGATGTTCCAGGTTATGGATATGCTGCTACTGATAAAAAGACACAAGCTAAATTTGGAATGATGATAGAGGAGTATTTAGAAAAAAGAGATACTTTAAAAAGAGTATTTATGTTGATAGACTTTAGAATGAAACCTACAGAAGATGATTTGCTTATGTATAATTTTTTAAAGTATTATAATTTACCAGTTACAGTTATTGCGACTAAGGCTGATAAAGTGGGTGGTAGTAAGAAAGAAAAGAATCTTAAAGTGATACTTGATACTTTAGATTTGGTTGTTGGTGATGACTTGGTAGTATTTTCTAGTGTGACTAGACTTGGTGTAAAAGAAGTTTTGAAAAAAATAGAAGACTTAGTAGGTTAAGTAAACTTACTGAGTTTTTTTCATATATTATTAGGTGATATCTTTGCATATTGAAATAAATTCTAATAATATTTTTCTTTTCTTTAATATATATAATGTTTATAGTTTTGAAAAAGAAGCATTGATTAAACAAGTTAATGATGTAATTATAAAGTATAAGAGTAATCTTAATATGAAAGGTTTTTATAAAGTTAAAGTTTATGTAGGAGAGGATATTGCTCTGTTTATAGATATATATAAAATTGATGATATAGAATATTCTAATTCATTAGATTTAAGAATATTGATCTTTTATGATGATATCTTTTATTTTGAAACAGACGGCTATTTTGTTATAGAGAATGTTTCTGATGTTAGATATTTTAATAATAAATATTATTGTTTAGCAAGTGATGTTTTAGTTGATAGAGTTATTGAATTTGGAAAGTTTATTTATGGTGATGAAGTATCTAAGATGTTAAACGGGAGCATTTTGGTATAAAAAAAGAATCTCATGGATTCTTTAAATTACTATTGCTATCATATTATTTGATCCTTTGTTTACAACTTTTGTTAAAGTAGTTTGGAGTTTAAAACGAATGTTATCTGGCATTAGACTTATTTTTGATTGGATACCTTCTTGAACTATTGAGTCTAAGCTTCTACCGAAAATTTCACTTTTCCATATTTCATTTTGGTTATTATCATGATCTTTCATTAGGTAATCTATTAGTTCTTTACATTGAACTTCACTACCTATTATTGGTTCAAATGTTGATTCTACATCGACTCTTATCATATGTATAGAAGGTGCAACGGCTTTTAGTTTAACACCATATCTTGGGCCTTGTTTTATTATTTCTGGTTTATCTAATTTCATATCTTCAATAGATGGAGTTGCTACACCGTAACCGGTTTGTTTGACCATTTTTAAAGCGTATTTTATTTGGTCATATTCTTTTTTAGCAATGTTATAATCTTGAAATAATGATAATAAGTCGGCTTTATTTTTTACGTCTATTTTAATGATATCAGTTAGTGTTTTATTATATAGTTCAGCATTGGCAGTTAGATTTACGGTAATTATTCCGGTTGAAGGATCAACATCTGATAAATAGCTCTTTTCAATCATAGGATTAGTTAAAAAATGACTTATTATGTTGTCTATATCTCTTAATTTATCTATTTCAATAACACTTTCTTTTATCGATTCAATGTAACTTTTTTTAACTTCATGTTCAGGGTTTAATATAGCAATCCATTCAGGCATATTTACTTTTATTTCTAAGACTGGAAATTCATATAATGCTTCTTTTAAGATGTTATACATGTCTTTTTCATTCATAGCTTCTACGCTAATTGGTAGTACTGGAACTTTGTATTCTTCATGTAACTTGTCGGCTAATTTTTCTGTTTCGGGAAGAGTTGGATGAGTTGTATTTAGAACTATTATGAATGGTTTACCAATATTTTTTAATTCTTCTATTACTCTTGATTCGGCTTCTATGTAGTCATTTCTTTCAAATTCACCGATAGAGCCATCTGTTGTTACAACGATACCGATTGTAGAATGATCTTTTATAACTTTTTCAGTTCCTATTTCGGCTGCTTCTATAAAAGGTATTTCTTCTGTGTACCAGGGTGTTTTAACCATTCTTGGTCCATTTTCATCTGTTGCTCCTTGTGCTTTATCAATCATGTATCCTACGCAGTCTATTAATCTAATATTACATGTAAAATCATCTATTTTAATATTGGCAGCATTATTAGGAACAAACTTTGGCTCAGTAGTCATAATTGTTTTACCGGCGGCACTTTGGGGAATTTCATCTAAAGCTCTTTTTCGTTCATATTCGTCTTCAATATTTGGAACAATTAATGTTTCTACCATGCGCTTTATAAAAGTTGATTTACCAGTTCTTACGGCACCAACGACACCTAAGTAGATATCGCCATTTGTTCTTTTCGCAATATTTTTTATTATTTCTTGTTTATCCATATACATTCTCCTTATATAGTAAAGATTATGATGTTTTTTGTAAAAAAAGAACTTTTAATATTTATAATTTTACTTTTGGTATATATATGATATGTTTGGTATAGTAGAGAGGTGTTATATGAAAAAAATCATTATTTTTTTAATGTCTGGAATATTAGCTTTTCAATTTATGTATTGGCTGCTGGTGAATTTGTTGATCTTGATGATGCTGTGACAAAAGGTAATGAGTTTTTTAGAAATACTTTTTATGTTTCTGATACTACTTATTCTTCTTTAAGTAATGACTCTGTTAATAAGCAATTTATAGTTACTTATAGTGATGATACTATTTTTTCTTATCCTTATGAGGATGATTATTTAGTGTATGAAAATGAAGATATTCCTAATACTTGTTCTGAATTTAATGTTGTATTTTATACTTTTTCTTTAACTTTAATTATGTCTGGTGTTTATTATGCTGCTGGATGTACTGATGAGGATTTTAATAATATAATTACTTGGATTTCTGATGAAGAATTTAATGATTATGATAAATATGGTATCTTTGCTGAAATAAAAAATTTTGGAATTAAAGATGATGATTCAAGTTGCTCTGGTACTTATTTAAATTATTTAAAAATGTCTTTTGATAAAGAAAAAATTCAAAATGCTATTAAAGATTTTGGTAGTACTAAAAATCCTAATTATGTTGATGATGACATAGAAGAATTTACACCAAGTATTTCTTTTGGTACAACTTCAGCTGATCATATTACAATATCTGCTTATATTTTTGATATTTATGATTCTGAGGAAACTATGAACTGTAATATTTATAGATCTGAAAGTGAAGATGGTGAATATAAACTTATAGGTACTGTTGCTTGTGGTGGTTCTAATTATTTATATGATAAAGATGTTGTTGAAGGTAAAAAATATTTTTATAAGGCAAGTATGATTGGTAGTAATGAATTAAGTGAAGCGTATAGTGCTACAGCTGTTACTGCTAAAAGTACACCTAGTGATAATCCTGATACAGGTATATCAATAGCTTATGTACTTGGGGCTTTGTTATTAGTTTTAATTTTTGTAACTGCTATAGTTTTTAATGGCGACAAAATAGAAGTAAAATAAAAAGAGAAGAGTTCTCTTTAAAACATATTGCCAATATCTTTCGGGATATTGTCTTTTTTTATGGTTTCAATTATTCTTTGTTCTTTTTCTTTTGAAACTTCTTTTCCAGTCATCTTACTTATGTCTTTTATGATTTCTCTTAAAGTATTTTCATCTTTCATATTACTTCTTTGTAATTTGTCAGCTAAAGATAATATAGTTTCTTTATTTATATTTGTTTTTTTTTCAACTCTTTTGAAAAAACTATCTCCAAACATAAAAAACCTCCTACATAATTATATGTGGAGGTTTGTATTTTGTTCTTATTGTCCTTTAT
Organism: bacterium; assembly: GCA_963645255.1. Classification (GTDB taxonomy): domain Bacteria; phylum Bacillota_I; class Bacilli_A; order RF39; family UBA660; genus CAG-877. Next base: position 2,094 of record CAVIRY010000095.1, on the reverse strand, counting down.
TTCTTTTATTCGCTAGGGCCTGACATTGTTTATTAAATTCTTCTAATGTTATAGTGTTGTTTTTTAATCTGTTATGTAGAATAGCTAGAGATTTATCATATACTTCATTGTTATTTTCAATATTTGTATATTTATATGTTGATATATCTTTAGTTAACATGTTATTAGAAAAATTATTATTTATATTAGGCATTTTTAATGACTTGTTTTCTTGCGTTATTGATTGTTCTTGTTTCCTATTGAAATTTGAGTTTTCAAAGTTTTTTCTTGGATCTGGATTAAAGTTATTTCCTATTATCATAATTTACCTCTAATTTTCATCATTTCTATTTTTAAATTGTAAGACAATTGGTGTTCCAGTAAAGTCAAAGTTTTCTCTGATTTTATTTTCTAAGTATCTTTCATATGAGAAGTGTACTAAACCTTTACTGTTTACTCTAAAAGTAAATTTTGGTGGTTTTGTTCCAGTTTGAGAAGTGAAATATATTTTTAAACGTTTTCCTTTATATGATGGTGGTATATTTAATTGATAGGCATCTAAAATAACTTCATTTATAAGACTTGTTTTAATTTCCTTTTTAATGTTTTCAGCAACTTTTATTACTTCTGGCATTAGTGTATGAATTCTTTTTTTGGTTAATGCTGATAAGTAAACGATAGGGGCATATGTTGCGAATTGGAATTCAGCTCGCATTAATTTTTCAAATTCTTGTATGTTGGTATCTTTTACAGTGTCCCATTTATTAACAACAAATATTAAACCTTTACCTTTTTCTATAGCGTATCCAGCAATATGTTTATCGTGTTCTGTTATGCCTTCTTCGGCATTTATAACTACTAAACATATATCACTATTATCAATTGATTTTAAAGATCTTATTAAACTATACTTTTCAATACTTTCAAATACTTTACCTTTTTTTCTCATACCTGCTGTATCTACTAAGATGTATTCTTCATTATGATACTTTAAAACGGAATCTATTGAGTCTCTTGTTGTTCCAGCTATATCAGATACAACAACTCTTTCTTCATTTAAAAGAGCATTCATAAGACTACTTTTACCAACGTTAGGTCTACCAATGATTGAAAATCGTAATCTAGTGTCCTCTTTATCTTCTTTTTCTTTAAAATCATTTGTAACTATATCCATTAATTCTACATAGCCAATGTTATGAATACTACTAATTGGTATATAAGTATCAAAACCTAATTCATAAAAGTCATAGATGTTATTTTCTGCTTCTTTAACATCCATTTTATTTATTACGACAATTACTTTCTTTTGACTCTTTCTTAATATTTCCTTAATAATTAAGTCATTATTAGTTAAACCTTCTTTACCATCTACCATGAAAATAACAATATCAGCTTCTTTGATGGCTATTTCAGCTTGGATTTTAATTTCATCATTAAATTTTTCTTTACTAGTATCTATTCCACCAGTATCTACTAAATAGAATTTCTTTTGATTATATATTGCTTCTTGATAAATACGATCTCTTGTTACTCCTGGAGTATCTTCTATTATAGAAATCTTCTTACCAACAATTTTATTAAATAAAGTTGATTTGCCAACATTTGGTCTTCCAACTAAAGCTACTGTAGGTAGTGACATAGTATCCCTCCTTAATTCAGCCTTAATTATAGCATATATTTGTAAACTTTTAAAGAAAATTCACTTTATTTATATTAACAGTTTTGTTTTGTGATATACTTATTGTAAGGAAGGTGATTTAATGAATTTAGAAGAAAAAAAGAATAATATAGAATGGTATGATAATCCATCAATTATTACTTGGTTAATTATTTTAATTATTTCAGTTATTATATTAAGTAGTCAGTCTTTTTCAATTAATAGTAATATAGATCCTATTAGAATGTTTCAGGATATACTTAATCATAATATTACTTATATGATTGCTTTAGTTTATTTTGTTTCATTAAAGACTAAAATTGGTAAAAAATATTTTGATTATTCTAATATATTTATGATTGTGATGTTTTTTATTACATTTATTACTGCAATTTTAACTGTATTTCAAAGTTTTGGCTTAGCTACATTATTATCTTTAGCTATTCATATGTTAATAC